>JAJDNS010000048.1 GCA_022340585.1 Acidobacteriota bacterium | reverse complement strand
CCACGACGAGGTGTCGGGGCCTCCCGTGGGTGTGGACGGCCCGAGTGAGGAGCCGAGCGGCGAGGCGGGCTGAGGGCCGTGTCACTCGTAGGGCCGCAGCCAAAGGCAGCCGCGAGCAGGCGTCGAGCACCACCATGAGGTGCAGTGGGAGGAAGGGGAGGAGCGTCGGGATCTCGGTCAAGTCCATGAGCCACAAGTGGTTCGGGTGACCCCCGCGGATGGTGGTGGGCCGCCCCGGGTCTTCCTCCGGCTCGGGGGGCGGAGGCTCCTCCTTGCGGATCCGTCCCACCGTCCGTGCGGAGACCCTCCAGGCGTTCCGGAGAAGCGTCTCGGCGATCTTCCTCTTCCCCCCGAAGCCGGCCTCGTCCATCTGCCGGACGAGCCTGCGGACGGCCGAGGAGTACCGCCTCACCGGGGGCACCGCGACGATCTTGGAGCCGACTCTCGTGGCGTCGGGATCGCGCCTCATCTCGGCGATCCAGTTGTAGATGGTCTGGGGTGTCACGAGGAAGCGCCGCGCCGTCTCCTCCACCGTGAGCATGTACCTCTTCATGTGCTCGAGAATGCGGAACCGCAGGGGGGGCGTGTAGTGGCGCCGTCGTCGTGGCTCGACCCTCTCGAAACGGGCGGCGAGGATCTCGGCGCGCTCGCGGGCCTTGCGGAGGAGGAGCCTTGTGCGCTGCAACTCCACGACGAGCTTCTCGGCGGTCGTGCCCTCGGCCCGGTGCCGTTGCCACGCGACGACTGAGCAGACGCTGAGGTCCTCGGTCGCCCGGAGCAGGGCGCGCTCGGCATGATGCTCATCGGTCCGACGTCGGGCACAGGCCAGGACGGCCCGCAGGGCGAAGTCGTCATCAACCTCGCGGGAAGGGGGCGGTGGACTCGTCGCGGTGGTCATCTGGTTCTCCTCTCCCCCCGGAGGGGGCGGCAGGGAGAGGATTCCATGAGACGCGTTCGCTCGACAAATAGCTCAAGCCTCCTGGGCCTGTCGGCTCGGCCCACTGCCTCACGGCGTGCCGACCGTCCGGGGCGGCCGTGTCGCCGCCCGCCGAGTGCTTGCACGCTTCTCCTTGAGGGCGGCGACACGCCTCGCCCGACCCGTCCCCTCGTGGGCCGCAGTGATTCGCCGCTGCCGTCCGGGGGAGAGGGGAGTAGAATGGTCATAGCCATGGCTACGGCGCCCAAGCTCGCCTTCGAGTACATCGTGAAGGAGCCGGACTACTGCAGCGGCAAGGCCGCGATCGGGGCGACCCGCGTCCGCGTCAACAACGTCGTCTTCCTCCACAAGGAGGGAAAGACGATCGACGAGATCCGGGAGCAGTACGCGGACCTCACCCACGCCCAGGTCTACGCGGCCCTCGCCTACTACCACGACCACAAGGACGAGATCGAAGCCGAGCTCGCCGAAGACGAAGGCTGGGATGAGGAGCACGAGCGACGCCGAGCTGACTACCTCGCCCGACACTCCGAAAAGTAGTGGCCGGGAGATTCCCTCTCTACACCGACGCAGACATCCATGGTCCTGTCGTGGGCGCTCTCCGAAGAGCGGGATGGGATGTCTTGCGGGCCGTCGACGCTCACCCTGAAGCGACGAAGGATCCCGTTCATTTCGAGCGCGCCGCAAGAGAAGGGCGAGTCCTCGTCTCGAACGATCGCCGCCTGGAAGGGTATGCGCGTACGTGGCTGGAGCAAGGCGAACCGTTTCGGGGAATGATCTGCTGGCCCCGTGCCCACTACGCGCGGATGACAGCAGGCGACTTCCTGGAGGCCTTCGAGGAGCTCGCGCGGCAGGACGACCCCTTCGCCTACCCCATCGTCCACATCACGCCCAAGAAATGACTCCTCTGGGCATTCACCAGGGGTAGAATCCCTCATCCCCGCCGAGTGGCGGGGGATCCCTGGAAATCTAAGGGGTGCGCCGCCCCCGCCAAGCCGGCGCCGCGAGAGCAGTGGTGGCGTGTCTCGCCGAGGGGGCCAGGGATCTTAGGTTGCCCAAGATGCCTGGGGCAGCTTCCGATTCCCGGGTGAGCTGGACGCGTCTCGGAACCGGTTCGCGTTCACCGGACACATCTACGACTCCGAGACCGGCCTCTACAACGCCAAGGCCCGCTACTTCGATCCCAAACTCGGACGGTTCCTCACTCAAGACCGTGGTCTCAACGGACAAGCATCTGCTCCAGATCGGAGGGCGCTGGGTCGAGGAAGGTCCCTCCTTCCGCCAGACCGTCCTCGATGCCTTCTACGAGATCGCGCGAGACCCCCTTCAGCTGTCCCGTCCGCTTCCCGAAGCTGGGGAAGCAGCGGCTCCCGTCGGTCCCTCCGTGGCGGTGTGTCTCGCTGAGGGAGACAGGGGTCTTGGGCTCCCTGAGGACGACGCGTCCGACGCGCGGCACCTCCAGAGGTCTTTGCTCGATACGGTCCGCAATTCCTCCACGTCTGGGTGGGCCCGACCTGGTGCCGTGGTGGGTGCGATCCTGGAGCAGCCTGGCGCGGTGCTGGACGCCCTGAGATGCTTCGCGCCAAGTGCCCATATAGGGCATGAGCTGTCTCCAGAGGCTGTGAGCTGTCGTCCTGGGACACGGGCTGGCAGACCCCGACGGGCGGGCTCGGAGAAGGTGGCCGTGATCTTCGAGGGCCGGGATGCGGCGGGCAAGGGCGGCACGATCAAGAGGATCACCGAGACCCTCAATCCCCGTGTCTGCCGGGTCGTCGCCCTGGGGACCCCCACCGAGCGCGAGAAGAGCCAGTGGTACTTCCAGCGCTACGTGCCCCACCTGCCGGCGGCGGGAGAGATGGTTCTCTTCGACCGCAGCTGGTACAACCGCGCCGGGGTCGAGCGGGTCATGGGTTTCTGTAACGAGGACGAGTACCGGGAGTTCCTGGGCTCGTGCCCGGAGTACGAGCGCATGCTGGTGCGCTCGGGGGTCATGGCTCTGAGGCCGGACTCCAGCTCCTCGATGAAGCGCATGACGTTTGCCCCCAGGATCGAACCGGCCTGCGGGCGGCCGCCGCGAAGTGCCGAACGACTCACAACCCCTCCAGCCACACCCGGGCGCGGCGCTCCAGGAACCGATGAGGCCCGCGGGCGCCCGCCGCGGCGAGGGCCGTCGCCAGCGCCTCGGGCTCCCACCGCGAGAGATCCGCCCGCGTGCGGATGCCCAATCGACCCAGCTCCTGAGCGCGGCCGTCGCCCAGTCCCTGGTGCAGGACCAGCGCCACCCGCTCTCGATGCTCGCGGAGGACGGCCGCCGGCAGTCCCGTGCGCTCCGACCATCCGGCGAGGCCGTCTTCATCGCTGAGGGCGCGGACCAGGCGCTCCGGCCTGTCGAGCCCGGCCGTGGCCAGAGCCTCGCGATCGGCGGTGGGGAGCACGCCCAGCCGCGCGACGGGAGCGTAGAAGGAGTCCACCGTGATGCGATCGGCGGCGTCGAAGACGGCGAGTGTTCCGGCGACGGCCAGGGCGGTCGCGAGGACGACCGGGACGCGCCGCCCGCGCCTCGAGCCTTCTCGCAGCCGTCGACCGAGGGCGTCGAGAAAGGCCACGATCGCCACACACTCCAGCGCGAAGGGTGGGAACCCGAGAAAGCCGGCGAGCGGCATCTCGAAGACCTTCAGGGACTCGAAGCCCGGCACCGTGTACATCCACTTGACCCGCGCCCAGTAGTTCCAGGTCTCCCACAGCACCCCGCACACCAGGCCCGCGAGGAGCCAGCGGAGGGACGGCCCGGCCTCCCCCAGCTCCAGCTCCCGAAGGCGGCTGGAGTCGGCGTGGCCGCGGTTCCAGGGCTCGAGGAGGAAGATGAAGCTGCCCCACGTGAGCGGGAAGAACACCTCGGGCCAGGCCAGGGGCAGCGCGAAGCAGGCGACCCCGAGGACCAGGCAGGCGAGGGTCTTCCCTCGACTCCAGCGCAGGGGGGCCACGCGCACCGTCCGGAGGATCCCGAGGTGGCGGAGCAGGGCCTCCGTCTCGTCGAGCGCCGGGAGCACGGTGGCGAAGGCCACCACGCCACCTGCCCAGCTCACCGCCGGCACGGGGTGGTCCATGACGTAGTACCAGTTGCCAAGGCGGAAGTTGAGGGCCTCGAAGAACGTCCACAGGACCACCGAGACCCCGGCGAGCCACCAGAAGCGTCGGGGTTCGTCGCGCAGGAGCGAGTGGCCGGAGAGGCGCCGGTTGAGGGCGTCCACAAAGAGGATGTAGGACCACCAGGCCCACTGGTAGTACCAGGCGACGAACGG
>JAJDNS010000036.1 GCA_022340585.1 Acidobacteriota bacterium | reverse complement strand
GTGGCGCTGAAGGTCATCAACCCGGCGCGGGCCCGGCCCGAGTCGATCGAGCGCTTCGAGAGGGAGGCCCGGGCCGCGGCCGCCCTGAACCATCCCAACATCCTGGCCGTCTTCGACGTCAGCATGGAGGGGCCGGTCCCGTACGTCGTGTCCGAGCTCCTCCAGGGCGAGTCGCTCCGGGCCCGTCTCGATCGCGGCTCCCTCCCCTACCACAAGGCGCTGGAGTACGGCATCCAGATCGCACAGGGCCTCGCCGCCGCTCACGGCAAGGGCATCTATCACCGCGACGTCAAGCCCGCCAACGTGTTCCTCACCCACGACGGACAGGTGAAGCTCCTGGACTTCGGCCTCGCCAAGCTCACCATCCCGGACCCCCTTCAGGATTCGGGCGAGCCCACGGTGCCCGAGCTCAGCCATGCCGGTCACGCCCTGGGGACCGTGGGCTACATGTCGCCCGAGCAGGTGCTGGGCGAGGAGATCGATCACCGGGCCGACATCTTCGCCCTCGGGGCCGTGCTCTACGAGATGCTGACCGGCAAGCGGGCCTTCCAGCGGGCGACGCCGTACGAGACCATGTACGCGGTCCGGAAGGAGGAGCCGGAGGATCCCCTCGCCGTCAACCCCTCCCTGGCTCCCGGAGCCGCGGTCGCCGTGCGGCGCTGCCTCGAGAAGAGTCGCGACGAGCGCTTCCAGTCGGCCCGGGACCTGGCCTTCCACCTCAACCAGCTCGCCCAGTCCACGACCGGATCGCAGCCGATCCAGCCCAGGACCGTCTCGAGGCGTCGCCTGCTGGTTCCGGGGGCCCTGGCCGCGGTCGTGGTGGCCGGCGCCCTCGCGTGGCTGTGGCCGGAGCCGACGTCGCCCCCGTCGTTCCTCCAGGTCACCTTTCACCGGGGCCGGATCGGCGGCGCGCGCTTCGCCGGACAATCCATCGTCTACAGCGAGACGTTGGGGCGAGATCCACCCGAGGTCTCCCTCAGGATGGCCGGCGGCCCCGAGGCCCGGCGGCTGGGCTACGTCGACGCCGACGTGCTCGCCGCGTGCTCCGGCGAGCTCCTGCTGCTCACGCGCCAGCGCTTCGTCGGCGGAGAGCGATTCGTCGGAACGCTCGCCATGGCCCCTCTCGGGGGCGGGACACCCCACGCGATCCTGGAGAACGTCGAGGACGCGGACTGCGAGGCCGGAGGAGACCGCCTCGTGGTGGCGCGGGCGAGGGGTCTCTCCGAGGAGAGCCACCTCGAGTATCCGGTGGGCAACGTGCTGTACCGGTCCCCCGGCTCCCTCCACGAGCCCCGTGTTTCCCCCGACGGCCGGTACGTGGCCTTCCGGGAGGACACAGCGGGTCTGGGCGACGGAGGGCGGATCTTGGTTGTCGACCAGGACGGTGAGGTCGTGCTCCGCACCCGCGGCTGGACGCGGGCACGAGGTCTGGCGTGGTCTCCCGAGGGTGACGAGGTCTGGTTCGCGGCCGCCGAGGAAAGGGTCAATCGAGCGCTGCGGGCGGTGCGCCTCGACGGGCGCGAGCGCCTCGTCCACGAGGGTCCCGGCTCGCTCACCCTCTGGGACACGGCGCCCGATGGTCGGGTCCTGGTCACGCGGGAGGACGAACGGGTGGTGGTGGTGGGTCAGCCCCCGGGCGCCACCCGGGAGATCGACCTCTCGTGGTTCGACTACGGCGGGCTCGGGGCGCTTTCCAGCGACGGCCAGTTGGTCGTCCTCGGCGACCGTTTCGGGATCTACCTGCGCCACACCGACGGGTCTCCGGCCGCGAAGCTCGGCTCGGCGGAGGGGTTCCCCGACGATCTTTCCCCCGACGGCAAGCTCGTCCTCGCCACGACCCTGTCCGGGGACGGGCTCTTCCTGGTGCCCACGGGAGCGGGAGAAGTCCGGCCCCTGGCCATCGAAGGGATCCAGCGCTTCTACGGCTCGCACTGGTTTCCTGATAGCCATCGCATCCTCGTCAACGGCCGAGAGCCGGACCGAAAGCTTCGCTCATACGTGACGGACGTCACGGGGCGGACGCCCGAGCCCGTCACCGAAGAGGGGACGTGGACCATTGCGATCTCTCCCGACGGGGAGCAGCTGGCCGCCATCGCCGACGAAGGAGGCATCACGCTCTGGCCGGTCGCCGGGGGGCCGCCTCGCGCCGTACCCGGGTCGGAGCTCGGAGACCGTCCGGTGGGTTGGGCTGAAGACGGAGAGTCCCTGTGGATCTTCCGCCGCAGCGAGGTCCCCGCCCACATCGACCGACTGGAGATCGCCACCGGCCGGAGAGAGCACTGGAGAGCGCTCGAGCCCGCGGACGCGGCCGGCGTCTACTCGATCCTGGGGGTCAGGATCACGCCCTCCGGCCACTCGTACTTCTACAACTACCGTCAGACGCTGTCCGAGCTGTACGAGGCACGAGGGCTCCGCTGACGGCCCCTCGCTCACCTCCCGGGCGGGCGTCTCCGCGCCTCGCGTAGACGTTCCCCACGCACCTGAAGAGTCCTCTACTGGAGCAGATTGCCTGCGCGCTCAGGGCACTCTCTTCTTCTCGACCGCAAAGGGACTCAGGCCGAGCCACTTCTGCATCGACGAGGCGACGGCCCGATCGCCGAGCAACGTGATGTTCTCCTTCTCTCGTCGCACGGTGGTCAGGCCCATCCATATTGCTGTCATCGTTCTGAGGTCCGTGGTCACAAACAGATCGACGTCGAACCCCGGGTCGGACCAGCAGAGATCCACGTCCTCGTGGGGGTCGATCACCAGCCACCAACGGTTCTTGGTTGACGGCAAGTCGGAGTACAGAAACTCAACCACGGTGCGTGTCCCGGGCAGGGGCTCCGGGTTCAGGTTTCGTCGCATGTCCCACATCAACAGAGAAGGATCGAGGTTCTTCAGAGACAGGCTCGACTGGACCCACTTCTGCCCCCAGAACCCGAAGGCCTCGACGACGGGACGCAGGTCCTCACCGGCCCCGGTCAGGGTGTATTCGAAGACACCCTTTTCGGATCTGAGCGGCTTTCTGCGGATGATGCCTGCCTCCTCGAGATCCTTGAGGCGGTGGGACAGCAGACTTGGGGACATCTTCGGAACGCCCCGGCGCAGGTCGTTGAAGCGCGTGGAGCCGGCGATGAGCTCCCGCATCAAGACCATGGTCCAGCGTGTGCACAGGACCTCTGCGGCCATGGCCACCGGGCAAAACTGCTTGTAGCCGGGCTGAGACATAGACTCTCTCTCCTTGGGCAAATGTAGCCCCATGCTGACCCATCCTTGATCCGGCATCCAGTACAGAGACTGTACTACCGGCTGTGAAGCGAGACCCCACGCTTGCGCGCTCTGGGCCGTCAATCGCGGGCTGGAGGTACAGCTTCGTGACCGCGTGGTCCAGCCACGTGACTAGAGGGCAGCGCCCCGATTGAGTCACTGTCGTCGTCAACAGCGGGCACTGACGCCCGCAGAACCCAGGAGAACTGAATGAGTGTCTATTTGATCGCAGACATCAAGGTGACCGACGACGGCTGGGTGCCCGAGTACGCCGCGGAAGTTCACAAGCTGGTGGAAAAGCACGGCGGCAAGTACTTGTCACGGAGCGGAAACATCACCACCCTCGAGGGGACCGACAAGGACAGCACCCTCATCGCCCTGCTGCAGTTTCCCACCAGGAAAGCCCTGGAGAGCTTCGCCCAGGACCCGGAGTACGCTCCCTTCGGCGCGGCCCGGAGGGCCGGAAGCGTGAGCAACTTTCACATGATCGACGATTCGGACATCGCTGGAGCGATCCCGTACCTGCCCGCAGGGTGAGCTGTCAGGAAGGAGGTCGCCCGGCTCCGCGAAGGGGCCGGGCGGCGACCTTGCGATTTTGCGGCGCTGGGGCATGCACTATGACTACGGGGACATGCTGGAGATGCCCTTCTGGCCCAAGTTCTCGTGGACGGGCTTCTTCCCACCGCCCAGCTGCGGAAGGCGGGATTAGAGATCAGGCCGGGCGCGCCGGCGACCCTGCTCGTCACCGTCGCGGTCACGACCTGGCCCCGCCCTGGTCGCGCTTCCGGTCCGGTGGGTAGCGACCCAGACTCCTTCTGCTTCGCCAACATCGAATCCTCACTCGTCGAGGACGCCCTGCTGGAGAGGAACGGGCTGCGTGTTCCCGCGCAGTCATGGAGAACTGGGGGCAGCATCGCGGGATACACCACGGACGAGTGCGTGCAGCACATCCCCGAAGGAGTCGAGCGGACGGTGGGCGACTTCATCGAGGTGTATGGCGCCATGAATCCGCGCGCCGACTGAACGCGCGCCGGCCTCACCGGGACACTGCAGGGCGAAGCCGAGACGGTCCCCAGACTCCCCGGCGGCGGCGCACGCTGCGTCGCGGGTCGCCCCTACTCCGAGGTCCGGGCCCCCGCCCAGCGGCTGAGCACCGCGCCCACCTGCTCGGTGTCGAGGGGCTTGCCGAGGAAGTCGTCCATGCCCGCCTCCCGGCAGCGCTCGATCTGGCCGCGCATGACGCTTGCGGTCATCGCGATGATCGGCGTGCGCGCGCCTCCCGCCTGGACCTCGCGGATCCTCGCCGTGGCGTCGTAGCCGTCCATCACGGGCATCTGGCAATCCATGAAGACGATGTCGTACGCCCCCGTCGTGCACGCGGCCACGGCTTCGCGCCCGTTCGCGACGGAATCGACCGAGCAACCATACTCCGCGAGCATCTTCTCGATGACGTAGCGGCTGGTGCGGTCGTCCTCGACCAGCAGGACGTGGGCCTGCACCCGCAGTGGGGTCGCGACGCGTTCCGGCTCGTCGGCGGTCGCGCCCTCGAGTCGGGGGGCGGGGATCGTGAACCAGAAGGTGGAGCCTTCCCCGACCCTGGTCCGGACGCCGATCTCACCCTCCATGAGCTCGACGAGCTTGCGGGCAATGCTCAGCCCGAGCCCGGCGCCGGCGAACCGTCGCGTGTCGGACCCGTCGCCCTGGACGAAGGGGTCGAAGAGCCGGGCCGTCTTCTTCTCGGCGATGCCGATCCCCGAGTCGGCGACCTCCAGGTGGAGTGAGTCCGGGTCCTTCCAGACGGCGCGCAGCGTGACGCCGCCTTCCTCCGTGAACTTCACCGCGTTCCCGGCCAGGTTCATGACGATCTGGCGCAAGCGCAGCGGGTCCCCGGAAACCCTTGGCGGGACGCTCGCGTCCACCTCGACGGCCAGCTTCAGGCCCTTCTCCGCCACCGGCGCGCCCAGCGCCTCGGCGATCTCCCGCAGGATGGCGCGGACGTCGCAGGGGGCGCTCGAGACGGTCAGTCGTCCCGCCTCGATCTTCGAGATATCGAGAATGTCGTTCAGGATCCCGAGCAGTGCTCGCCCCGACTCGTGGATCGTCCGCACCATGCGTTTGTGGTCGGCCGGCAGATCCTTTCGCATCAGGAGCTCGGACATGCCCAGGACCCCGGTCAGCGGGGTCCGGATCTCGTGGCTCATGTTGGCCAGGAAGAGGCTCTTCGCCTCGTTCGCCGCCTCCGCCCGGACCAGGGCCTCGCGCAGACGCTCCTCCACGTTCTTGCGCTCGAAGAAGACGGGCGTCTCGTAGATGACCTGGCGCAGGGCGTCGTCGGACGCGGTGGCGAGCTCGCGCTCCACGTGCTCGCGCATCCGATGGGGCGGGGCCAACACGAACGTGCACGTGTCGTCGCCCTTGGCCTTGCAGGTGATCTCCGTCGCGGTCAGGGGCAGGCCGAAGCTCTCCTCGCACCAGCCCGAAGAGTAGCCCGCGTTCATGATGCAGACGGGGAAGTCGGTCTTCCTGCCCGCCTGCAGCCAGCTGTGGGACTCGAAGGAGAAGGGGTGGTGGTACTTGAGAAAGCAGTCCTCGTCGACGGAGGGCCTGCTCCCCGGGAGGATGTCGACGTAGGCCCAGCCCGCGTAGGCGAAGTGAACCGGTCCGGCCGACAGCTTCGCGAGTGGGTCGGTGAGGCCCATCTTGCGGTGGAAGTTGCGGGCGTCGTTGATGCCCAGCACATGGGCCATGTCGAACAGGATCGTCTTTCCGATGTGAAGTGCCTCGGCGTCGCCCCGCTCGGCGTAGAGCTTCCGGATGGCGGAGAGGAAGCCGTACGAGAGCGCCGACGCTCGGATCAGCAGGTACCGTTCGCCGGCAATCTCGATGCTGCCCCGACCCGGGTCCGCTCGGACGTCGGCGAAGTACGCGCGCACGGTGTCCTGGGCGGCGTCGAAGGTGGCTCTGAACTCCTCCGGCACGCGTACGGTATCGCCGCCACTCGACACAAAGAGACCGGCGCGCAACCGCGCGTTCTCCTCCTCGAGTGCGCGCAGCCGCGCCTCGAGCTTCTTGCGGGAGGACTGTCCTGTGCTCATTCGTCCTGCCCAGTATCCGGCCCGCGCGATGCTTCTGCAAGGGCGCCGGCATGTGGGCGAACGCTCGGGACTCGTGCGTGCACCGACACGAGATGGCCAAGTCGGTCCTGCTCATCAAGGGATGAGAGCGTCACTCCGACCCGACCCGCTCCCGGTGCAGGAACCAGGCGTCGAGCACGACCCGACGGGCGAACCAGGACGAGGCGAGGAGCACCGCCCCGGCCAGACGGGCCACCGGCGCGGGCAGCGGCCGGCGATTCGACGGGAGCCCCAACTCCGCGTCCAGCCGCCGCGCGTAGCCGTGGAGGCGCGCCTCGCCGTAGTCCCCCCCGGCCTCGAGGATGGTCGTGGCCGCGAGCCGGCCTGACCGGAGAGCGGGGAGAATCCCCTCTCCGCTCGCGCCGAAGGCGAGGCCCGCGGCGTCCCCGACGAGCAGCGCGCCGTCGCCCATGGGTCGTTGGGGCTGCCCCGCCCGCAGCCGGTAGGCGTGCCCCCGCCAACCCTCATCCGGCGGCCTCTCGATGCGCCCCTCGTCCACCAGCCAGTCGACGAAGGCTTCGACGTGACGCCCGAGGCCCCGGGGGTTGCGCCGGCCGAGGCCGACATTGAGATGCTCGGCCTTGCGGAGGCACCATCCGTAGCCCTCGAGGTCCCGGCAGAAGTGGAGCTCCGGACACCCGGCGTCGACACGGCACCGCTCGAGGGCGGCCCCCTCGAGCCGATACTCGATCTCCCGGGCCACGACCACCGGTGCGGTGTCCGGGCGTCCGTTGAGCAAGCGCGCCACCGGGCAGAAGTGCCCTCCGGCCCCGATGAGCATGGGCGCTGCGTACGCGTCGTTGAGCACCCAGTCACGCCGCTCGCGTCGGATGTCGTGAACCCGCTCCCCCTGACGCACCCGCGCCCCCGAGCACCGCAGCAGCTCGGCGTCGAGCTCCCAGCGTCGGATGCCGTAGCTGACGGGCGTACCGTAGTCGACCTCCACGCCCCTTCCTCCGATCCGCCCGATGCGGAAGCGGGAGATCGGCTGGAGGGTGTGCTCCCGGCCGTACTCCTCGAGGCCCATCGGCAGCTCGGCCACGACCTCGGGCGTGATCCAACCCGCGCAGGGCTTGTCGCGGGGGAAGCGCGCCGCGTCGAGGACGAGGGCGTCGCGCCCCCCCGCCACGAGGGCGGCGGCGCAGGCCGAGCCCGCCGGCCCCCCGCCGACGATCAGGACGTCGGCGCGTTCCACGAGCTGCCGGCCTCGCCGTCGTAGAGCTCCGCTCTCGTCCAGGGGATCGCGTTCGACCCGTGGGGGGCGAAGGTCACCTGGAACAGCTGGAGCGAGCCCATCCGAAAAGCGGCCTCGGAGCCGGCGAGGTACAGACGCCAGGTGCGCCGGAAGCGCTCGTCGAAGCCCACGCGGCCCTCCGCCAACGCCCGCTCGTAGCGCTCCCGCCAGTGGCGGAGCGTGAGCTCGTAGTGCCGGCGGAGATTCTCCACGTCGAGGACGCTCTGCCGCGCGGGTACGAGCACGCGCTGGCAGGCCTCGTCCAGCGCCGGGGCGTAGGCCCCGGGGAAGATCCGCTCCGTGATCCAGGCGTTCAGGGGCCGCGGCCGGTCACGGCCGATGAAGTGCAGGAGCCCTCGACCGTGCTCGGGATCGAGACAGCGCCGGATCACGTCGGCCAGCTCGCCATAGCTCCGCCGGCCCACGTGCTCGAGCATCCCTACCGACACGAACACGTCGCAGCGCCGGTCGAGCCGCCGGTAGTCTTCCTCCAGGAACTCCACCCGGTCGGCGAGCCCCTCGTGCTCAGCACGCTCACGGGCGTAGCGGATCTGCTCGCGCGACACGTTACAGGCGAACACGCGAGCGCCAAACCGCCGTGCCATGTGCAGGGCGAGCGCGCCCCACCCGCAGCCGGCTTCCACGACCGTCTCCCCAGGCCGGAGGCCGAGCTTGCGGCAGACGTGATCCATCTTCGCCACCTGGGCCGCCTCAAGCGAGACCTCCGGAGACTCGAAGTAGGCGCACGTGTAGAGCAGCCGCTCGTCGAGCCAGAGCCGGTAGAAGTCGTTGCCGAGATCGTAGTGGTGGTGCACGTTCGAGCGGGAGCGCCGGACGGAGTGCCAGCGCCGGCCTCGCAGCCGGGCCCGCGCCGGTACGCGGTCGTGCGGCTCCAGGGCCCGGTACGCATGCTCGAGGGCGGCCACCAGGTCGCCCTCGACCTCGATGCGGCCCTGGGCGAACGCGTCGCCGAAGTGGAGCTCCGGACTCCGGGTGAGGCCCAGGACCGCGCGGCGATCCCGAAAGCGGAGCGTCGCCACCGGCGAGGTGCCCGGCGGCTCGACGGTGAGAGGCCCGAGGGCAAAGCGTAGGGGTGCCGGGGTCATGCGGTCGGCGAGGCGTCGGAGGATCCAGCCGTCGATTCCCCCGGTGCCCCGACTGTGCGCCAGCGCGGGCCCGGCAGCCGGATGGGTCGTGGTTCTCATTCACGCCCTCCTCAGATGTGGATCCCCCCTGAGTCTTGCCCGGGACGCCCGCGGCCCGCAAGGGTTGCCCTCAGCGCGCGTCGTCTTCCCCGGTCCACTCGACCAGGGGGAGCTCGACAAAGCTCGCCTGGCCCGGTGCGTGGTGGACGCGCTGGACGGCCTTCTGGTAGTCCCCGGGCTTCGCCCAGAAGATGTCGGACACGAAGGTCTGTGGGTTGCGGTCGTAGAGGGGGAACCAGCTCGACTGCACCTGCACCATGATGCGGTGGCCGGCCCGAAAGACGTGGTTCGCGGTGGGCAGGGCGAAGCGGTAGGGCAGGGGCGCGTCCGGGGTGAGGGGCCCGGGGGTCTCGAGGCTCTCGCGATAGCGTCCGCGGAAGATGTCGGCCGAGATCATGAGCTGGTAGCCGCCCAGCTCGGCCTGACCGGCCACCTGGTCCGGGTACACGTCGATCAGCTTGACGACCCAGTCGGAGTCGGTGCCGCTGGTCGAGGCAATGAGATGGGCGATCGGCCGACCGCTGATCTTCACGGGCGCCGTCAAGACCTCCGACACGAAGGCCCGCACGTCCGGGCGTCCGCTCGCCTCACGCTGGTCGCTGACCAGCCACTTCGGCCAGGTGCCGTCGTCCTCGTAGCCCATGGGCTGGATCGGGCGGGGCTGGTAGGGCACGGGCCGGGCGGGGTCGGAGACATACTCCTCGAACGGCACCTCGTCGGACCGCGGCGCTTCGAACCGGAGACCCAGACCGGCGGTGAGGTAGAGCGGCGTCGGTTGGATCGTGCACCCGCTCGCGCAGCCCGCCGGCCAGGAGTCCAGGTCTCGCCAGGTGTTGGTGCCGGTCTCGAACGCGGCGACCGGCGGCACGTCCGCTGATGGCGCGTCGTCCTTGAGGTACCGGTCCAGGAACGGGCGCAGGATCTCGCGGCGGAAGTGGAGTGCCGTGTCGCTGCCGAACCGGAGCGGCCCCAGCGAGCTGCCGTCCTGAATCTCCTGGCCGTGATTCCAGGGCCCCATCACCAGGAACACCCGGTCGTTGGCCGTGTCCTTCGGCTCGATCGCCTCGTAGACGGCGATGTCGCCGTAGATGTCCTCCTGGTCCCAGAGGCCGTGGACCAGCATCACCGGCACCGTGAGCGGCTGTGCCGCCAGCAGCTTGTCCATCGCCTGCTCGCTCCAGAAGGCGTCGTAGGTCGGGTGGGCGAGGATCTTCCGCCAGAACCCGACCTGCTCGAGGCCGTGGCGCCGCCCCACCTCCCCGGCCGATCCGGCCTGCAGGTAGGTGTCGTAGTCGTCGAAGTGGCTGGTCCACCACTTGGCCTCGGTCTTGCGGGTCGCCTCCTGCTCCCAGATGTAGGGCATGTTCTGCTGCCGGAAGGCGCCGTTGTGGAACCAGTCGTCCCCGATCCAGCCATCCACCATCGGGTTCATCGGCACCGCCGCCGCGAGCGCCGGGTGGGGGTCGAACAGCGCGGTCAGGGTCAGGAAGCCGTCGTAGGAGATCCCGAGGATCCCGACCTTGCCGTTCGTCTCGGGCACGTTCTTCACCAGCCAGTCGATGGTGTCGTAGGTATCGGTGGCGTGGTCCACCGGTGTCGGGTTCTGCGGCCCGCGCATCGGTCGGTTCATGACGTAGTCGCCCTCCGAGCCGTGCTTGCCCCGGACGTCCTGGACGACCCGGATGTACCCGCCTTCGACGATCACGTCGGTGGCGTTGTCGTACCCGCTCAGGGCCGGTCCGAGGTGGGCGCTCTGGGAATGGGTGGTCAGCTCGTCGGCGTCGTAGGGGGTCCGCGTGAGGAGGATCGGAGCGCTCGTCGCTCCCTTCGGCACGAGGATCACGGTGTGGAGCTTCACGCCGTCGCGCATCGGAATCATCTCTTCCCGGCGCGTGTGGTCGAAGCCGTAGGTCGACACCGCGAGCTGAGCCGGGGTCTCGCTGGGCAGGTCCGGGTACTGCACGGGCGCCGAGGGTGCGGTCTGCGCCGCCGCCGATCGGGCTCCCGGGACGCCGCCGATCCCGCCCACCAGCACCGTCACGGTCAGGACTTCGATGACCTTCTTCATGAAAACCCCTCTTCTCGCACCGAGGCCGATGACCAGCATGACCTGCAGGTACAGGCGCACCCGATCGCGAAAGTGATCCACGTCTCGAGAATCCGTGCTCGACACCATGGTGGTCCCTGGACAATAGACCACATCGAGGCGAGAGGTGTAGCCGCCCGCCGCCTCCCTCCCCTGTCCGACGTGAACCGCCTGCCCCCAAGTCCAACAACAAAGGCCGCTTCGGGCATCCGCTGGCCTTCCGGAGCTCGCCGACCAGAAGAATGCTTCAACAACTAGTTGACAACATAAACTAGTTGGCCTATGTTCTATCCAGATGGAGCGCAGCCGCCCCACTGGGGGACAACGCAATGAGGGGAGATGTCATGAATCCAACCCGACAAACCACATCGGCACCGGTTGCCGCCCCCGAGCGCCTGCACGCCCTCGACGCCGTGCGGGCCGGGGCGCTCCTGCTGGGCCTGGTCCTCCACGCCACCATGCCGTTCCTGCCGGGGCAGCAGGTCTGGATGGTGCGCGACGAGCCGAGCACCACTCTCGGGGTGCTCTTCGCCGTTCCCCACATCTTCCGCATGCCCCTGTTCTTCGTGATCGCCGGGTTCTTCGCGCGTCTGTCGCTTCATCGCCGGGGCCTTCGCGGCTTCGTGGGCGACCGGCTGAAGCGGATCGCCGTTCCCCTGGTGGCGTTCTGGCCCGTCCTGTTCGCCTCCATCGCCGCGGTCTTCGTCTGGGGCGTGACACGCCAGTGGGGCCCGCAGGCCGCCGAGGCGATTCCGCAGCCGGAGGGCTCGTTCCTGGAGACCTTCCCGCTCACCCACCTGTGGTTCCTCTACGTCCTGCTCCTGTTCTACGGAGCGGCCCTGGCCGCCCGCGGCCTCCTCGCCCCGATCGATCGGCGACTCCACCTGCGCCCCGGCGTCGACCGGGCGACGAAGGCCCTGTTGCGAAGCGGGCTCGCGCCTCTCGTCCTGGCCGTGCCCACCGCCGTCGCTCTCTTCCTGCGGCAGGACTGGCTGATGTGGCTCGGCGTCCCCTCGCCGGACCACGGATTCCTCCCCAATGCCCCGGCCCTGGCCGCCTTTGGCGTGGCCTTCGCGTTCGGCTGGCTCCTCCACCGCCAGAAGGAGGAGCTCCGCGTCCTCGAGCGCCGCTGGCTCCCCCACCTCGTGGCCGCCGTCGGCCTGACCGTGGCGTACCTGGGGATCGTGGGCGTCACGGTCACCCTCGATCCCTCGGCCCAGCCCGCAGCGCAGGACCCGATCACCAGGCTGGCCCTCGCCCTCTGCTACCCCTTGGCCACGTGGACCTGGACCTTCGGACTCGTGGGGCTGGCGATGCGTTTCCTGTCGGGCCCGAGGCCGGCCGTCCGCTACGTCGCCGATTCCTCGTACTGGGTGTACCTCGTCCACCTTCCCATCCTCATGGTGGCCCAGGTGCTCCTCTTTCCCCTGGACCTGCCGGCACTCGCCAAGTACGCGTTGGCGCTCGTCACGACCCTCCCGATCATGGTCCTCAGCTATCATCTGCTGGTCCGCTACTCGTACCTCGGCTCACTCCTGAACGGCCGGCGACACGTGCGGCCCGGCCGCCGGGGCCGGGGGGAGAGGACGCTCGCCGCGGAGGCCCGGTGACGAAGGAGCACAGATCATGAACGAGACACAGCGAGCGCACGCCGATCTCGCCTTCATGAAGGCGCTGGTGGAGGAAGGGGGGCGCTCGCAGATGACCGGCGGCGCCCTCTTCCTCACCGCCGGACTGCTCTACGGCCTCCAGTGCCTGGTGCACTGGACCCAGGTCGTGGGGATCACCCGCTTCTCCGACTCCTTCATGCTGGCCTTCGTCGTCGGCATCTCGCTGACGTTCGTCGTCGTCCTGGGGGTGGTGATCTGGCGCGACCGGAAGACCGCCCAGAGGGCCGTCGGCACCCGCGCCCTGAACGCCGCGTTCGGCGGCGCGGGCGTCGCCAATCTCGTTCTCTGCGCCGCCTTCGGCCTCGTGGCCTCGCGCGAGCGCAGCATGACGATCTGGCTTCTCTACCCCGTGACCATCGCCGTCGTGCAGGGCTTCGCGTGGTACGTGGCCTTCATGATGCGCAAGCGCCCCTGGCTGGCGCTGGTCTCGGGGGGGTGGTTCGCCACCGCGCTGGGGCTCGGCCTCGCGATCGGCAACGACGCCGGGTACCTCCTGCTGCTGGCCGTGGCCCTGGTGTTGCTCATGGCGATTCCGGGCGCGGCGATGATGCGCCTCGCCAAGACATCCGGGTGACCGACCCACCAATGGCCCCGTTCGACATCGGCAAGCTCGACGAGGTCATCCACGGCCGCGTGCGGCTGGGGATCATGGCCTACCTGGCCAACGCGGAGGTCGCGGACTTCAACGAGCTGAAGGGCGCGCTCCAGACCACGCAAGGCAACCTCTCCGTTCACCTGCGCAAGCTGGAGGAGGCCGGCTACGTGGAGATCGAGAAGAGCTTCCTCGGCCGGAAGCCGCTCACCCGCGCCCGCCTCACTCGGGCGGGGCGCAAGGCCTTCGGCTCCTACCTCGAGGCCATGAGGAAGCTCGTCGGCGGTGGCCCCGGGTAGGACGCCTCCCATCCCGTCGGCAACGCCGAGGTCTCAGCCCTCCGGGCCGGCCAACGCCCGGATGATGATGCTCCAGTGGTCCAGGGCGTCGTAAAAGGCCTCGATGGGCACCCGCTCGTTGAGGCCGTGGGCGTACATCTCGTCCGGGTCCATGAAGATCCCGCTCGCCGCCCAGGTGGGGATTCCCGCCTTGCGGAAGTGCATCCCGTCGGTTCCGCCCGACTCCATGTACGCGATGACCTTCACGTCGGGGTAGCGAGCGTGCACGGCCTGGCTGACCGCCGCCACCACGTCGTCGCGCAGCTCGGAGATCGGGCTCTCCGTGGGGTCGCCCAGCATCTCGAACTCCACCGCCTCGTTGGAGACCACCTCGCGCAGCACGCTCTCCACGTCCGCCACCGGCACCCCGGGGAAGACCCGGCAGTTGACGGTCGCCGTGGCTGACTGCGGCAGCGCGTTCTCGGCATGCCCCGCCCTCAGCATGGTCGCCACACAGGTCGTGCGCGTCGTCCCGACGTACGAGGGCTCACGGGCCAGACGCTCCCCCGCGGCCTCGTCGGTCGGGTCCTCGGCGAAACGCAGCATGGCCTGCCCCAGCTCGCCCCCCAGCTTCCGGCCCGTCTCCCTGAAGTAGCTCCGGGTCATCTCGCTCGAGCGCACCGGGAACCTGTACGCCTGGATCCTCTTGAGGGCATCCGCCAGCTCGTAGATGGCGTTGTCCTCTCGCGGCCGCGAGCTGTGCCCCCCCGGGTTGCGCACCGTGATCTCCCAGGTGACGAAGGTCTTCTCGGCGGCCTGGATGTTGTAGGTCACCGCCCTGCCGCTCTTGTCGAGATCGCCACCACCGGCATCCGAGTTCAGTGCGAACTCGGCCTCCGCCAGGTCCGGCCGCTCGTGGGCCAGAATGCGCGTGGTGGTCATGCCGCTCTCCTCGTCCCCGGAGAACGCCAGGAACAGGTCGCGGGAAGGGACAAAGCCGTCCTTCTTGAGCCGTATGAAGGTGGAGGTCAGCTGCGCGATCCCGAACTTGTTGTCGACGGTGCCACGGCCGTAGAAGTACGTCTCGTCCCGGGTCAGCTCGAAGGGCGGGCGCTCCCAGTCCTCCGCGTAGGCTTCCACCACGTCCATGTGCCCCAGGAAGAGGATGGGCCGGGCCCCGGACGAGCCGTCGCCGCGGTAGCGCGCCACCAGGTACGCGGAGTCGCCACTGGGCACGACTTCCACGTCGTCTCGGGGAAAGCCCGCCGCCACCAGCTCGTCCGCCAGGTACCGCGCGACCTTGGGAGTGTTGCCCGTGTGCTTGGAGGTGTCCACCTCGACGATCGCGCGGTAGATCTCCAGTGTCTTTCGGGCGTGCTCGGTACGAACGGCTTCGTCCTGGGCCCGCACCGAAACCGCGCCAAACAGCCCCGCGGCCACGACCAGGCTCAGCCATCTCATGGACCTCTTGCTCATCGTGACCCCAGTCTAAGGCGAATCCACGCTGGCGTCATGGTCTCCGCTCGTCACCTGCCTCAAAGCGCACGCACCGCCGGGGCTCCGAGATCCGGGTCGTCGGGCGCACCGCCGGGGGCCGCGAGGCGTCCCTACACCGATTGCGTTTCTTCAGTGGACGCTTCGAGGCTTTTTTCGGACGAAGTGTGAGATTCACCTTGAGCCGGAGGGTCCCGGTGGCGTACCTTACCGGGGTTCTCTCCAGTTCGCTTCTCCCTCCACCGGTCCGACCGATGTCTCGTGGAGGTGCCGAATGACCTTTGAGTTGGAGCTGGGCGAGATCCATGTCTGGTGCTCATCGGCGGAGTGCACCCGGAAGCTCGTCGAGAAGGGCGCCCGCCTCGTCAATCCGCGCCAGGCCGAGGATCTGCGTCGCATGCTGGAGCCGATCCCCAGCGGCCAACCGGCCCGGAAGGCCGTGCCGCCCACCGTCCGAGTGAACCCCTAGTGCCGCACCCACGTGGCGAGGTCCGTCGCGGATCCCGTGGTGACTGGGCCAAGGACGCCATCGACGCCCTCATCGCCGGGGTGCTCCTGACGCTCGCGGTCCTCACGCTCCTCGGGTAGAAGCGAGACGCGTCGCGCTCGGCCTTCCTCAGGCCACGGAGCTCTTCCGGTGCGCGCCCGACACCGTCGGGGTCCTCGCCGGCGGAGTGGTGGCGGGGCGGGGCTTCGCCGGCGCCGGCGACGCCGCCGTGTGTCGGCTTCTCCGGTCACGTTCCCTGGAACGGGTCGCCCAGCGCAGGCCCACCAGCAAGGGATAGAGCACCAGCCAGACCGAGGCGACGAGGAAGGGGGCGGCCAGGCTCTCGAGCCGGCCCAGGCCTCGCGCCAGCCACACGCACTCGGACACCGACAGGCCGGCGCCGTAGACCTTCATGAAGGTGACGAAACGGGCCACGCCGACCACCAGGAGCACCGCCACCAGGGGCGGAATCGCCATGCGACACGCGCGCAGCGTGTCTCTCCACCAGTGGACTCGCACAGGCATCGTCGGTGCTGCCGCGTGCAAGTCTGGTGCCGGCTCCCGGGGGCCACCTCCGCTGGATTCGGATCGAGGCAGGGGCCCGACGTGGCCGCTATCGCGCCAGGCCTGTCAGCTGGTCGGACAGAAAGAGTCAGTCCTTCCAGCGCAGAACCGCGGTCACCGGGTAGTGGTCCGAGGGGAAGCGCCCGTCCGCCTCGGTGCGGTCGATCGCGGCGGAGACGGTGCGGAAGGTGGGGGCGTGCAGGATCCAGTCGATGCGGCCACCGGAGCGGCTCCCGTTGAAGGCGCTGAAGGTCCCCTCTCCGTCGGCCCGAGTGGGGTGGACGGCACGGTAGGAGTCGACGACGGCGACGACGCCGTTCGCCGCCCCCGCCAGCTCCTGGTAGGGAGGGCTGCCCTCGGCACAGTTGAAGTCGCCGGTGACGATCCACGCCGAGGGAGCGATCTCCTCGAGACGCCTGCGCAGGAGACGGGCCGACTGCCGCCGCGCCTCCGGCCCACGGTGGTCGAAGTGGGTGTTGAAGAACCACAGCACCTTGTCCGGGCGCGTCCGGTCCCGGAGCTTGACCCACGTCACCACGCGGGGAAGCGACGAGTCCCAGCTCTTGCTGCCCGCCACGTCCGGAGTCTCGCTCAGCCAGAGCTGACCCTCGTCCAGCTTCTCGAAGCGGGTGCGGCGGAAGAGAATGCCGCACTCCTCGCGGTCCCTCTCGTTGCCCGGCTGCCGCGGCCAGCCCACGTACTCGCGGCCGGCCAGCTGCTCGAGCAGGTACTCGGCCTGGAGGGGCCACGTCTCCTGGGTCCCGAGGAGGTCCGGGTCGAAATCCTGGACCGTCCGCCCCAGGAGCTCCTTGCGGTGGTCCCAGGAGTTCTCGCCATCGTCGGCCACGCCCAGACGCACGTTGAACGACATCACGCGGAGAGTGCCGTCCGCGTCCCCGGCCGCGAGGAGTGCACCGCACGCGATGACGAGGCTTGTCGCGGCAACGACCGGGCGCCACGGAATCATGGTTCTCGCCAGCAGGACCCTCTCAAGTCCCAGGGCTCTCGACGGTGGTCCACGACCAGACGAGCTCGCGGACCAGCTCGCGGAAGCCCTCGCCGTCCATGGGCTTGACCGCGCACGCGTCGGCTCCCCCTCCCGCCGCCACCGCGAGCTCCTCCCGAGTCCGGGAGGTGGAGAGGATGACGACCGGGATCTCGCACAACGACGGAACCGACCGAATGCGACTCAGGACCTCTCCCCCGCCCAACCCGGGCAGACGGAGATCGAGGAGGATCAGGTCCGGTCGCGGGCTGGCGTCCGGGTCGGCCCACGCGCCGACTCGCTCGAGGTACTGCAAGGCGGAGTCACCGTTGGCAAAGTGCACGAGGCTCACGCGCTCCCCGTCCTCGGCGAGGGCCCGGGAGACGAGCTCGGCGTGATCGGGGTCGTCCTCGACGAGGAGCACCACAGACCGGTTGCCCTGGCTCATACCCGCACTCCGTCTCCTGATGCTACACCCTTCGCGCTGCTCGTGCGATACTCCCGTCCCAACGAGGGGACGGAGCTTGCCCAGGATCCTGATCGTAGACGACGAGCCCGGCATCCGGTTCGGGGTGCGGGACTTCCTCGAGAGCGAGGGCCTCGAGGTCGACGAGGCCGAGTCCGTCGCCACCGCCATCAAGACCATCCGCGAGGGGCGGCCCGATGCGGTCGTCCTCGACCACATGCTTCCCGACGGCACGGCCCTCGACCTCCTTCCCCGGGTGAGGGAGATCGACGCCTCGCTGCCGGTGGTGGTCCTCACCGGGCACGCCTCCATCGACCTGGCGGTGCGGGCGATCAAGGAGGGGGCGGACCAGTTCCTGGCCAAGCCGGTCGAGCTTCCTGCGCTCCTGGTGCTGCTGCGGCGGCTCCTCGAGAGCCAACGGGAGCGGCGCCGGCAGATCGCCGGGCGCACGCGGCAGGCGCGTGAGGCCATCGATCCCTTCGTGGGGACCTCGGGCCCGATCCGTCGGCTGGCCGAGGACGCGCGCCGGGTGGCGGCCTCGAGCAGCCCGATCCTCATCGAGGGGGAGACGGGCAGCGGCAAGGGAGTTCTCGCCAAGTGGCTGCACCGGAACGGCTCCCGCGCGGACGAGCCCCTGGTGGACATGAATTGCGCCGGCCTCAGCCGCGAGTTCCTCGAGACGGAGCTGTTCGGCCACGAGAAGGGCGCCTACACCGGCGCGGTGACCAGCAAGCCCGGCCTCCTCGAGGTCGCCCACCGGGGTGTGGTCTTCCTCGACGAGATCGGCGACCTGGATCCCCAGGTGCAACCCAAGCTCCTGAAGGTCCTGGAGGAGAAGCGATTCCGGAGGCTGGGCGAGGTGCGCGACCGGCAGGTGGACATTCAGCTGATCGCCGCCACGCACCAGGACCTCGCGACGTTGACCCGGGAGAAGAAGTTCCGGAGCGACCTCTACTACCGCATCAGCACCATCCCCCTCCGCGTGCCCTCACTCCGCGAGCGGCCCGAGGACATCCCGGTCCTCGCCCGCGGCCTCCTCGAAGGCCTGGCCGCCGACCTGGGACGACGGGGCCTGAGGCTCTCGGAGGAAGCCGAGGGGCGCCTCGGCCGGTATGCGTGGCCCGGGAACGTGCGTGAGCTCCGGAACGTGCTCGAGCGGGCGCTGCTCCTGGCTGGGCGGGACCTCATCGATGCGGGGGACCTCCGTTTCGAGGGTCCGGGCGCCCCCTCCCCGGACGCGGCCCCGGGCTCGGCGATGACCCTCGAGGAGCTCGAACGCGTGCACATCGCCCGGGTGCTCCAGGACCTCGGAGGGCGTGTGGCCGAGGCCTCCCAACGCCTGGGCATCCCCCGGAGCACGCTTTACCAGAAGATCAAGAAGTTCGGGATTGCCCTCCCCCGCTCCTCCTGATTCCTGTCCACAATCCGGAGCGCCGTCCGTCCCTCAGAGAGAACGCCACTCCGCCGCCGACACGCCGTCCCGTAACCCGTTCCTTTGCAATGAGTTCCAGGGCCGGCTCGATCCAGCGCGGCCGACGGCTCCTGGCACGAACCGTGCTACCTCCACCCCCGTGACCGAACCGGGTCGGCTTCTCATCATCGACGACGAATCCGCGATCCGCTTCGCCCTCTCCGACTACTTCCGCGAGTGCGGCTGGGAAGTCGACGCCGCCGCCGAGAAGGAGGAGGCCGAGGCGCTTCTGGCCCACACCAGGTACGCCGTGGTCATCGCGGATCTGCGGCTGACCGGCATCTATGGGATGGAGGGGCTTGACCTCATCGAGTGGTCGCGCCACCTGTGGCCCGAGACCCGGGTCGTGCTCCTGACCGGCTACGGATCCCCCGAGATCGAGGCCGAGGCCCGCCGCCGGGGAGCCGACGCCCTCCTCCACAAGCCGCTGCCCCTCCCCGAGCTGGAGCGGGTCGTGGCCGGTCTCACCGGGAAGGCAGCGTGAATGGAGGCGCCCTGCGCACCGTCTGCGCCTGGTGCGACCGGGTCCGGGGCCCCGGCGGCGAATGGCGACACCCGGAGGACGCTGAAGCGCTGGGACCGGCCACCACCCACGGGATCTGCCCGGAGTGCCTCGAGCGTGCCACGACCCGTGCGACAATCGCCGCGGCGGTGACCGGATGAACCCACAGACACGAATCGAGCTCCACTCCCAGGAGTGCTCCTGCCGCGGCGGCAGCTGGGTCCTCCTCGAGGGCGCTGCGGGCTCACCGTGCTCCGGAGCGGGCGGCGACAAGCTGATCGTGACCCTGAAGGAGTGGCGTGAGGCCGGCAAGCCCGGGAACCTCGAGACCTTCAAGGTGGCCGAGGAGCGGGCCGCGAGCGGCGAGCGCCGGGAGTTTCAGCGCTTCCAGGCGAACCTCGAGGTGCGGCTCTCCCGCATCGCCAGCTGGCGTGAGCCCGCGAGCCAGTCCGAGGAGACCACGACCGACGCCATCGCGGCCGGGGGCGCCCTCGTTCGTAGCCGGATGGCGGTGGAGAAGGGCCAGATCATCCAGTTCGCGGTCGGCGACGAATACGAGACCCGCGCCGAGGTGACCTACGTCTCCACCGGCGAGGCCTCGGGGCAGGACGGGATCCAGCGCCTGGGGTTGAAGTTCCTCGACGCCCCCCTTCCCGAGTCTCTCATTCCGGAAGACGCCGAGCCCCTGCCGTAGTCGCCCCATCCTTCCCGGCCGCCACCCCGACGTCCGGGGGGACGGGAAGGGTAACCCGCACCTCGGTGCCGCGGCCCCGGCCCGGTGAGTCGAGGGAGACCGTGCCTCCGTGGGTCTCCACGATCCGCTTCACCACGGCAAGGCCCACTCCCGTGCCCTCGGCTCGAGGATCGAGCTTCTCGAACAGGCCGAAGACGCGCTCGCGGTGGATAGGCTCGACCCCTCGACCGTTGTCCCGCACCACCACCGTGGCTTCACCCCCTGCGCTCGAGAGGGCCTCGACGACGACCGTCGGCTCGTCGGCGTCCGCCGCGAACTTGACCGCGTTGTCGATGAGGTTCTGGAAGACCTGGAGAAGCCGCCCGTGGTCGCCGAGGACCACGGGCAATCCCTCGCCCACGTGCACGGCGACCCCGGTCTCGGAGCGGCGACCCTCCACCAGGCGCACCGCCTCCCGGGCCACGACGTCCAGATGGACCGGGGCCGGCGGGTCCGCCGACCGACCGGCGTGGGAGAGCTCCACCAGGTGGTCGAGAAGCCGTTGCATGGTCCCGGCCGCGTCGGCGATGCGGGCCGCGTCCTCCCCCGCCCTCACCAGCCGCCGTGCCTCGAGGTCCCCGCGCAGATACTCGGCGAACCCGCGAATCGTGATCAGCGGCGCCTTGAGGTCGTGCGACACGGTGTGCGTGAACCGCTCGAGCTCGGCGTTCTTGGCCTCCAGATCCCGGATCAGCGACTCCCGGATCTCCTCCGCCCGCTGGCGCTCCGAGATGTCCCGGAGGGCCACCACCCGAAGGACCTGCCCGTGGAAGGGGAAGGATCGGGCACGCAGCTCGACCGGGATCCTGGTCCCGTCTCGCCGCACCACCGAGATCTCGTAGGGCTTCTCGTACTCGACGAGAAGGGTCCGGTACACCGTCTCCCGGTCCTCGGGCGCAATCAGCTCGAAGCCGTCCCGACCGACCAGCTCGTGCCACGAGTAGCCGCCCAGCTCACACAGCGCGTGGTTGACGTCGACGATGCGCCCATTGTCGTGGACCAGGATCGCCTCGAAGGAGGCCTCCGAGAGGCCCCGGTAGCGTTCCTCGCTCTCCTTCAGCTTCTCCTCCGCCTCCCGACGATCGGTGACGTCGAAGAGGAACCCGAGGAGGCGGTCGTCGCCGATGGCGGCAGCGTGGACCAGGCAGTGCCGAACCGAGCCGTCCTTCCGGCGGATCCGGATCTCGTGGCGGCCGGCTCCGAGGGCGAGGAGCCCGGCGAACCGGTCGCGCATCTCCGCCGACCCCTCGGTCACGAGAAGATCGGGGATCGACATCCGGAGCAGCTCTTCGCGACTGTAGCCGGTCATGGCGGTGGCGGCCCCGTTGACCTCCAGGTACTGGCCCTCCATGTCCGAGACGAAGACGGCGAGAGGGGAGCCGGTGAAGTACGCCCGGTACAGCTCGCCGCCGCGCCGCAGGGCCTCCTCGGCCCGCAGGCGCTCGAGGGCGTTCGCCACGTGGCTCGCGACGACGAGGGCCAGACGCTCGTCCCTCTCCGAGAATGCCCCCTCCCGCCGGCTCTCCGCGCTCAGCACCCCCAGGACTCGGGAGCCCACCTTGAGGGGAACGCAAAGCTCCGAACGCATCGCGGTTTCGCCCTCGAGGTGGGAGGGTCCGGTGTCGTCGATGCGGCGAGGCTGGCCCGATGCCGCCACCTCGCCCGCGACTCCCAAACCCGCCGCGACCGGCTCCAGCTCCTCCCGCCGGCGGGGGGTGTGGAAAGAGCGCGCGTGGTGCAGGGCGCCCTCGTCGTCCACGAGGAGGAAGCCGCAGCTCTCCGGGAAGAACGCGTCCCGGATGACCTCGGTCGTGCGCTGGAGCATGGCGTCCTCGCCGCTGGCGTCGGCGATGCACTCGGCCACGGCGGTGATGACTCGCATCTCCTCGAGGTTGCGCCGGAGCTCCTCCTCGACCCGCTTGATCTCGGTGACGTCGACGAGGCTGCCCCGGAGTCCCCGCAGATTCCCGGCCGAGTCCTGCCAGGACTGGCCCCGGGCCTCGAGCCACCGCAACGTCCCGTCGGGCTGGACGACGCGGGCCTGGATCCGGTGGACCTCGCCGGTGCGGGCGATGGCCTCGGCCACCGCCGCCTCGAAGGGGGCCCGGTCCTCGGGGTGGAGGCGCTGAACCACGTGGGGCAGCCGAGTGCTGCCGACCCCGCGCCCCTTGGGCGCCCCGAACAGGCGCCCGGCCTCGCTGGACCACCAGATTCCCCCGGTCTTGGCATCCATCTCCCAGATCGCCATGCCGGCGGCATCGAGGGCGAGCTCCGGGCGTCCCTCGCTCTCGAAGGCCCGGCGGCGGGCCCTTCTTCCCGGCCAGCGGGACGAGACCCAGTGGGCGAACGCCGCCCGGAGCGCGGCCACTCGAGCGGAAAGACCCCCGTTCACCCCGCCGCTCTCCTCAAGCGCACGACCACGACCGCACCGCCCTCGGGGTGGTTGCGGGCGAAGACGTCGCCGCCGTGGTCGTAGACGATCCGCTTCACGATCGACAGCCCGAGGCCGGTGCCGCCCCGGCGGCGAGTGAAGAACGGCTCGAACAGCTGCTCCAGGTCGGCCGGCGCGAAGCCGGGGCCCGAGTCGCGCACCGAGCACTCGACCCACTCGCCCTGCTCGTCGTCATCCCGGCCGAGAGCCACCGTCACGCATCCACCGGGCGGAGAGTAGTGCACGGCGTTCTCGATGAGGTTCTGGAGCACCTGGGTCATCCGCACGCGGTCGACGAGCACCAGGGGGGCGACCTCCTCCGGGTCGTGCTGTCTCACCTCGACGCCCTTGCGCCTCAGCAGCGGCCCACAGGCCTGGATCGCGGTCCGGATCACCTCCTCCAGATCGCACTCGGCGAGATCTGGCTCGCTCGGGCGACCGAACTCGAGGAGGTCCTTCATCAGGGTGGTGAGGCGCCCGATCTCGCCGCGCAGGACGGCCAGGTAGCGCTGGTAGCTCTCGGTCCCGCCGAACCGCGACTCGAACGCGTCCAGGGTCGCCGAGATACTGAAGAGGGGATTGCGCACCTCGTGAGCCACCCCGGCCACGACCGAGCCGATCGCGGCCATGGTCTCGCTCTGCCGGAGCTGCTCCTTCAGCTGTGCGGTCTGGCTCACGTCCTGGAAGTTCAGGACGACCCGCCCCGGACCGTCGTCGTCGGTCGGGAGCGGGCTCGCACTCAGCACCCAGGTCCGGCCGGTGGCCGCGTCGGTCACCTCCAGGGGAGCGGGCTGCTCGCCGGAGCGCGTCGTCGCCACCAGCTTCCCGAGCGCCGTCCAGGTCTCACCGGCGCTGATCCGGGCCAGCGGGGTCTCGATCAGCTCGGCCCACGAGGCCCGGCCCGCGTGCTCCACCGCCGCCCGGTTGGCCCGCACCACCCGGCCGTCGCCGTCGACCACGAGGACCCCGAGAGGGAGGCCGTCGAAGGTCTCGCGCCACTCGACGGCGGCGTTTCGGAGGTCCGCCTCGAGGCGCTTGCGCTCGCCGATGTCGATGATGCTGATCCGGGTGAGGATTCCCGGGCCCGGCAGCCGGACGAGCCTGACCTCGCAGGGAGCCTCGTCGCCGTTCTCGTTGCAGTACGCGACCTCGGCCACCGGGGTGCCGCCCCCGGAGGCCGTCTCGATCAGGCCGCGCACCGTCCTCGTTTCGGGCTCCCCGTCCGCCTGGCTCTCGAGCAGGAGGGCAGAGGGATCGGCCTTCAGGAGCCCCTCACGGTCGAGGCCGAAGAGGCGCTCGGCGTTGGTGTTGGCGTCGACCACGACGTCTCGGGCGGCGTCGACCACCAGGATGGCCTCGGGGGCGTTCTGCATCAGCGTTCGGTAGCGCGCCTCGCTGGCCCGAAGGGCCTCCTCGGTGCGACGGGAGTCGGTGATGTCGACGCCGGTGCCGATGACGAACGTCACCTGGCCGCTCTCGTCCGGGATCGGCCGGATCACCCACGAGATCAGCCGTCTCTCGCCCGCCCGGGTCAGCCAGACCGACTCCCAGGCGACCGGAAGGTCGCCCGGCGAGATGTCGCCCGTGAACTGGCGGGCCGGCACGTCCCGGAGCTCGGGGGGACGCAGGACCTCCCAGAACCTCTTCCCCCGAACCTCGTCCTCGGTCCAGTCGGTCGCCTTCTCGCAGGCCCGATTGAAGCGGAGGATCCTCCCGCCCGCGTCGACCACCATGACCAGGGAGGCCACCATGTCGAGAAGGCTCTCGGCGAAGATCCTCTGACGTTCGAGCTCCGCCTCCGCCCGGCGTCGCTCCAGCTCCGCGCCCGCCCGCGAGGCGAAGACCTGCACCACCATCTCGGGCCGGACGATCTCGTCCAGGGGACGCTCGTGGATCGCGTTCACGAGCCCGATCGCCTCGCCGGTCGAGCTCGACAACATGGCGCCCACGTAGCTCTGGGCCCCGAGCCGGGCGAGCATCACGTCCTGGGGAAAGGCCTCCGCCACCCCGTGACGGATGTAGCAGAGGCTTCCGTCCAGCACCCCGGCGCACGGTGTGCCGGCGACGGCATACTCGATGTTGTCGACGAGCCTCCCATCGATGCACCTCGCCAGGGTCCGCAGCTGGCCGTCGGGCTGGAGCTCGGCTACCGAGGCGTACTTCACCCGGAGCGCCCGGGCCAGCCGGAGCACGATCGACTGGAAGAACGCCTCGCCGACGCCCCGGGCACGAGCGGCGATGTCGCCCACCGCGTCCTCGATGCGTCGCTGCCGGAATGCCCGGGAGGCAACGTGGGCGAGGTCGGCGAGGGCGGCCTCGCTCTTCACCACGTAGTCGGCGGCCCCGGCGCGAATGACCTCGACCGCCACCCTCTCGCTGCCCTGGCTGGTCATGATCACGATGGGGGGAAGACCCCCTTCGGGATCCCCCCGGAGGAGGTCGACGCCCTCCCCGTCGGGGAGCCGCCAGTCGGCGATCACGACGTCCGGGGGAGCCGGCGCCGCCAGGGCCCGCTGCGCCGCCTCGACGGTCTCCGCCACCGACACCGAGAAGGCCCCGGGGTGGGCGTCGAAGGCGCGCCGGGCCAGCTCGGCATGGGAGGGGTCGTCCTCGACGAGGAGAACCCGCACCCGGGACGACGCGTCTCGATTCGGGATACTCCCCGTCTCACCCCGGGACGTGTCGTCTCCCGGCCCGGTCCTGTTCATCGCCCCAAGTCCTTGCATTGCGGGAACATCATGGCACGGTCTCCCGGGCCGAGGCTCCGGCAGCCGTGGCATGCGCAATGCAAAAGCTCGGACCGTGCCAACTGACCCCACACTCCTCGATCAGATCCTCGAGCCGGGACGTCTCTCGGTGGCCTTCCAGCCCATCTTCGAGGTCGGAGCCCGGGAACCGCAGCTGTTCGGCCTCGAGTGCCTGATCCGGGGACCGGCCGGGACCAACGGAGCCCGACCAGCGGTGCTCTTCGAGTACGTCCGGCGCAAGCGCGCGGAGGCCGTCACCGATCGGGCCTGCGTGGCCGCGGCCCTCGCGGAGGCGGGCAAGCTGAAGGTCGTGCCGCGCCTCTCGCTGAACGTCCACGCCTCCACCCTCGGCCGCGACCCCGAGTTCCCGGCCTTTGTCCTCGAGAACGCCAGAAAGGCCAGCATCCCTGTCGAGCGCCTCGTGGTCGAGATCGTCGAGCACTCGCCGCCCCTCGACGGCCCGGGCTTCCGCCGGAGCCTGGCCGAGCTGCGAGAGGCCGGCGTGGCCATCGCCCTCGACGACGTGGGGCTGGGGCAGTCGAACTACAAGATGATCCTGGACGTCCGGCCCGACATCTACAAGCTGGACCGCTACCTGGTGGCCGGCGCCCTCAACGATCCCTATCGGCAGATCATCCTGGACTCGCTGGCTCGAATGGTGCGCCGTCTCGAGGCACGCGCCGTTGCCGAGGGCGTCGAGGACTCGCAGGAGCTGGTCGCCGTCGAGTCGGCCGGCATCGACCTCGTCCAGGGGTTCATCTTCGCTCGGCCGCTGCCGCGCACGGAGCTGGAGGAGACGGGCTTCCTCACTGGTCGCGCGCCGGACGTCGGGCGCCTGTGAGCCCGCGCCTGCTCGTCCTCGACGACGACGAAGCCATCCTGTCCCTGCTGGAGCGCTACTTCGACGGCATCGGGTGGCGAGTGCAGGTCTGCCCGGCGGTCCCCGATGGCCTCCGCCTCGTGGAGGCCCACCCCTTCGACGCCGTGATCTGCGACCTCCATCTCGGCGCCGGGCAGGAGGGCGACGGGCTCTCGATCGTCACCCGGGTGAGGGAGCGGCGTCCCGAGGCTGCCGTCGTCCTGTTCACCGCCGCCGCCGGCGACGGGGTCCGGGCTGCGGCTCTCGAGGCCGGCGCCGACGCGGTGATCGCCAAGCCCGCCCCCCTCGCCGACTTGCGTGATGCCGCGGTCCGTGCGATGAAGAGCCGGTGAGTCTCAGCGGGTCGGTCGAGGATCTGCCCCTTCTCGAGATCCTCCAGGTCGTGGCGTTCTGCCAGAAGACGGGATACCTGACGGTGCAGGCACCGGAGGGCGACGCCGCGGTCGTGTTCCGCGAAGGTCGGGTGGTCTCGGGCTACATGTGGGACGTCCCCCCGCTCGACCCTGCCGCCACGCCGCCCGGAGAAGCCCGGCAGGAGGCCATTCGCTCACGGATCACCTCCACCCTCGAGCGCCTCGTGCGCCTGCGGGAGGGCGAGTTTGGCTTCAACGTGGTCGGCGCCGCTCCCACCAGGATCGGCGGGCGTGACCTCAAGGGGGAGACCCTCGAGGACGGCATCAACCCGGAAGGACTGATGCTCGACCTCGCCCGCAAGCTGGACGAGGACCGGCGCGAGTCCACGGCCGCCATCGAGGCGTCGTTCAGCGCACCGCCCGCCCCGGAGACGCCGGACGACGACGAGCCTCTCGAGGAGCTGGCCCTCGAGGATCTCGCGGAGAAGAGACCGGAGCCGGGCTCGACGGTCCTGCTGGTGGACGACGAGCCCGATGTGCGCCGTCTCGTCGGGGAGCAGCTCAGGGCCGCGGGCTTTGCGGTGAAGGAGGCGACCGACGCCCGAGAGGGCAGGCTCGAGGCCGCCCGGCTGGCCCAGGCCGGCGGGCCCTTCCTCATCGTGACCGACCTCGGTCTCCCCTCTCTCGGCGGGACGAACTTCCGCGGTGGCCTCGAGGTCGTCAGCCACGCCGCCGCCTTCGAGCCTCGGCCCCGCGTCCTGCTCATGGCCGAGAGAGCCGACGAGCGCTTGCGCGCCAAGGCCCGACGGCTGGGGGCGTCGATCCTGGCCCTGAAGCCCGGGCTCTCGAAGCTCGACCCGCTCCAGTACGAGGCGGATCTCAGGGTGTTCGGCCGGAAGCTGGCCCGGGATCTCGTGCCCCGCCTCCAGAAACGCGGCGGTCCGCCCGCCCCGGCTCCGGCCCCTCCCGCGGCGCCCTCACCCGCGGACGAGGCGACCCGGTCCGCCGCCCTGCGCCGTGCCCTGGACGAGCTCGATGGCCATCCCGAGCCCGACCTCGTGGCTTTCCTGCTGCTGCGCGCGGCGAGGGCGTTTCTGCCCCGTGCCGTCCTGCTTCTCGTCAAAGACGACCAGCTTCGCGGCCTGGCCGGGTTCGGGCCCACCGACTCCGGCACGAGCCTCGACGTTCTGGCCCGCGATCTCTCGGTCTCGCTGGACCGTCCGTCGCCCTTCGCCGAGGCGGTCGCCGTCGGCCGCCCCTGGATCGGTCCGCTCCCGACGGAGGGACCGATGCGCGACCTTCTCGGAGACCTCGGTGCCCTCCAGGCCACCACGGGGACGGTGGTGCCGGTGCGCGCCCAGCAGGGGACGATCGCCATCCTGTTCGGCGACAACCCCGGAGGCCAGCCGCTGCCCGCCCTGGACCCGCTCGTGGCGTTCTCCCGGCGTGCGGGACGAGCGCTGGACGAGGCCTTCCTCGGCCAGCCGGCCGGAGCCGTCCCCGCCTGATCGGGCCCGGCGGCGACGGGACGACTGGATCCTGAGGAAGAAAGTGAGGGTCTGCCCCCCAAGAGTGCTTGGAATAGAGGGTTTCCGTGCTACCATCCCGCCGTGAGAGCGCCCGGAGACGAGGCCCTCAGCATCTTCATCCTGGCGGTTCGCTCCCTGTCCCCGGGTCCAAGGGGCGTTCTCAGGCACATCGTGAGCCTTGTGCTCACCCGCCGAGAGGCGGGCCGGCACGAGTGACGGAGAGGACGAAGGTCATGGCGCGACGTCTCGTCATTGCGAGCCAGAAGGGCGGCGTCGGCAAGACGACGGTGGCGCTGAATCTGGCTGTTGCGCTCGCCGAGAGAGGGCGTCGGACGCTCCTGGTGGACCTGGACCCCCAGGGGGCGATCGGCCTCTCCCTCGCGAAAGGAGACACCGAGCTCGTGGGACTCGCCGAGCTCGTCACGGGCCAGGCGAGCCCGCCGGAGGCCGTGCTCACCACGCGCCTGAGCGGGCTTCGCCTCCTGCCCCGCGGACGGCTCGACGCGACGGACGTCGCCACGTTCGAGGAGGAGATCGCGCGTCCCGGGGCCCTCGACGCGGCCTTGGAGGCCACCGAGGCGGGCAGCGACGTCGTCGTCGTCGATACTCCCTCCGGCCTGGGACGCGTCACCTCCGCCGCCATGGTCGTCGCCGACTTCGTCCTCATGGCCTTCCAGACCGAGGCCCTCGCCCTGAGGTCCGTCGGCCAGGCGTTCCGCGTCATCGAGCACGTGCAGACCACCGCCAACGCGCGTCTCCAGCTGGTCGGCATCCTCCCGACGCTCGTCGAGCGGGAGCGGCCTGGGACCCACACCGTGCTGAGCGAGATGTGGAACGGGTTCCCTGACACCCTGGAGACCGTCGTCCCCCGCACCGAAGCCTTTGCCCGCGCGAGCGCCCTCGGGATCCCCGTGGGGTTCCTCGGCGCCAGCGCCGGAGAGTCGGAAGCCCGCCGTTTCCATCTGCTCGCCGACGAGCTTGAAGCCCGGATGAACCGCCTCCAGGGGATGGAGAGGGTCCATGAAGCTCAACCCGCCCGCCAGCTCCTCTGATCTTGACGCCGCCCGGGCGATCGCCCGACGGCTTCACCGTCGTGCGCGGGGGCACGAACGCGCAACCGACAGAGTAGTGCCGGAGGCCCCGGCCGCGCCCGACGAGCGAGCCGCGTCGGCGAGCCCGGTCGCGGGGACTGCTTCAGAGATCCCACCGTTGGAGCCCGCGGCGGCCGAGCCCGCGACCTTCGCGCCCGCAACCCCCGAGCCGACGCCCGTCGAGCCCGCGGTTCCCGAGCCAGCGCCGGAGGAGCCCGCGGCTCCCCAGTCCGTCGCCTTCCAGCCCGCGGCGCCCGAGCCGACGCCGGTGGAGCCCGCCGTGGCCGAGCCAGGCGCGTTCGAGCCCGCACCCGAGGCAGGGCCCTTCGAGGCCCCGGCCGAGGAGGCCACCCCCTTCGAGCCGCCGGGCGACGGAGAAGAGCTCCCGGGACTCCCCGAGACCCCCCACGACGGGGCCGGCGCTCTCGATGCCCAGACCATCGAAGCCCCCCCGTCAGAGCTTCCGGGAGAGCTCGAAGGGTCCGACGTGACCGCCGGGTCGTCCGACCCCTGGGCATCCGAGGCCACCCCTGCGGAGGGATCGGCCCCGGTGGAGGCCGCGCCCGAGGATGTCGCGGTACCGGGCGTGATCGACCCGGAAAGAGCGTTCGGCGATCTCGGAGCCACCGAGGCCGGCCAGGCCCTCGAGGGACTCGAGCCACCGGCCGGGGAGGCCTCTCCGGAGGATCTCCTCGAGGAGGGGACCGGACCGGAGTGGCCGGTGGACAACCCCCTCGAGGGCCAGATCGAGACGGAAACGGAACGGGCTCCCGACGACCTCGTCTCGGGTGCGGCCCCCTCCTGGGGCGACGTCGCGGACTCTTGCCGAGCCCTGGCCCGGGCCCACGGGGCCATGATCGTGGACCCTGCGGGACAGATCCTCGCGACGCGGGGCGCCTGGCCGGAGCCCGGGCCCGAGGCCATCGGGGGTCGTCTGGTGTCGATGATGGAGAAGACGCTGCAGGACGCCCCGACCCGGTCGGTCTCGGCGCCCCTCGCCGGGCAGCACCTCACCGCCTGGCGCGTCCCGGCGAGCGAGGGCTACTACACCGTCGTCTTCATGGGCGACACGCCCCTCGGCGCCGACGTGCGCGCTCCCGTAGACGTCGAGATCAACCAGGCCCTGGGCCGGTAGACCGGGGCGAGGTCCCGGCCGACGGTCACACGCCTCCGACGAAGTGCGTCCCCGCCCGACCCTCGATGGCCTTCGGGAGGCTGTCCGGGTTGGTGATGAGCGCGCGCCTTCCTCCCGAGCGGAGGAAGCGGATGACCGCCTCGATCTTCGGACCCATGCTCCCCGGGGGAAAGTGCCCCTTGGCGTGGAGGCGCTCGATCTCCTCGAGCGTCACCGCGCCCAGCGCGTGCTGCCTCGTCGTCTCGAAGTCCACGTAGACCTGGGGCACCGCGGTGAGGATGACCAAGAGCTCGGCGCCGATGTCGGTCGCGAGCACGGACGAGGTGAGGTCCTTGTCGATGACCGCCTCGACCCCCCCATACTGCCCGTCGGGCTGGCGTTTGACCGGGATCCCCCCTCCGCCGCAGGCCACCACGATGTGTCCGTGCCGAACGGCGTCTCGGATCATGTGGCGCTGGATGACCTTGCGTGGGGCCGGCGACGGGACCACGCGTCTCCAGCCCCGCCCGGCCGCATCCTCGGCGATCCTCCAGTCGAGCTTCTCCTGGCGACGCTCGGCCTCCTCCTTCGAGAGGAACGGACCGATGGGCTTGCTCGGGGCAGCGAAGGCCGGGTCCTCCTCGTCGACGACCACCTGGGTCACCACCGTGACCACGTAGCGACGCTTCTGGCGCTTCCGGAGCTCGTTCAGCAGCGCCTGCTGCAGGATGTACCCGAGGCTCCCCTCGGTCATCGCCACCAGCACGTCGAGGGGCAGCGGCGGCACGCTGTCTCCCGATTGCTCCTGCTGAATCAGCAGGCTTCCCACCTGCGGGCCATTTCCGTGGGTGATGCACACCAGGTACTCGCGCTCGACCAGGCTCATCAGGAGGGCGGCGATCCGGGCGGCGTTGCGCTCGTGGTCCTCGATGGTGCCCGCTTCCCCCGGCTGCATGAAGGCGTGGCCCCCCATCGCCACCAGGACGATCGGCTGTGGGTCACCCACCGTGGCCCCCTACGGCGTCCGAAAGGTCTCGAGGATGCGCTCTCTCGGCAGCGCCCCGTGGATCATCTCTTCCTGACGCTGACGCGTGGCGGCGCCATAGGTCGGAGGCGGATCAGGGTTCCGGTAGAAGACCCCGGTGTAGAGCTTCGTCCCGTACTCCGCCGCCAGGGCGATGGCCTTCAGGCGATCCGCGGGGTCGTGGCCCAGGTCGGCCAGGCTCTCCATCATCGCCTTCTGGGCCTTCAGAGAGCGCTCTGCCTGCCCGTAGGTCACGCAGGGCGACTGCACGTTGATGAAGGCGAAGCCCGGGAACCGGATCCCCTCCTCGATGACGTCCGCGAGCCCCTTCATGTCCGCGGGCGTGCCCTGGGCCACGTAGCTCGCCCCGTATGAGAGGACGTAGAGCAGGGGGTTGACGGGGTCCTCGAGGCTGCCCAGCGCGGACGAGGACGTCTTGAGTCCCCGGGGGGACGTGGGTGAGGCCTGCCCCTTGGTGAGCCCGTAGATCTGGTTGTCCATGACGATGTAGGTCAGGTCGACGTTCCGCCGGACACCGTGGGCGACGTGGCCGCCTCCGATCGCAAAGGCGTCGCCGTCGCCTCCGGCCACGATCACGAGGAGGTCCTGGTTGGCGAGCTTGATTCCCTGGGCGATGGGGAGCGATCGCCCGTGGACGGAGTTGAAGCCGTAGGCCGTCGTGTACCCCGGGATCCGGCTGGAGCAGCCGATGCCGGAGACGAAGGCGATCTCGTGGGGAGGCCGCCCCACCGCCGCCAGGGCCCGGTAGATGGCCTGGACGACACCGAAGTCGCCACAGCCCGGGCACCAGATAGGCTTGAGCGTGCTCTTGTAGTCGGTCGCCTTGTAGTCCTCGACGGGTCGCGCGGTCGCGGTTGTCATCGCTGCTCTCCTAGCCGTCCGCCTGCTGGGTCTCGGGAACCTGGCGCTGCTGAAGCTCGAGGATGAGCCTCTCCAGCCGCCCACGCACCGCCCCCGGGAGTATCGGGCTGGAGCCACTCCTCTTGAACGACCAGACGTTGGGCGGAAGGTCGACGAACATCCGAATGAGACGGAACAGCTGCCCCTGGTGCGACTGCTCCACGACCAGGCCCGCCTGCACCCCGTGGAAGAACTCCTGGTAGACCTCCTCGGCCACGGGGTAGAGGAGCCTGGGAATGAGGAGCTTGGCCCGAATGCCCTTCGCGACGACGACGCGGTGGGCTTCACGCACCACGCCGGCCACGCTCCCCCATGCCACGAGAGCGACCGGTGCCCGCGGGTCGCCCTCGACGATGAAGAGGTCGTCACGGTGCTTGAGCGGGTCGAGCTTGTGGATGCGCTTCTTGTTCATCCGCGCGTGGGCCTCGCCGCTCGCGGTGGGGGCCCCGGACTCGGTGTGCTCGATCCCGGAGGCGAGGTAGTTGCCTCCCTTCATTCCCGGCTGGCTGATCGGGCTCACACCCGAGTCGGTGATCCGGAAGCGCTGGTAGTCCTTGAGCTCCGACTCGGTCGGGCGCCGCCGCTCCTTCACCTCGATCCCGGATGTGTCGGGAAGGATCAGGGTCTCCTTGCGCTGGGCGATCTCCTGGTCGCTCAGAAGGATCACCGGGGTCTGGTACTCCTCGGCAATGTTGAAGGCCTCCACCGTGAGGTAGAAGGTGTCCTTCACCGAGATCGGGGCCAGGACCGGGCGCACGCTGTCCCCGTGAGCGGAGAAGCAGGCCTGAAAGAGGTCCGACTGCTCGCTCTTGGTCGGGATGCCGGTGGACGGCCCGCCGCGCTGGACGTTGACGCACACCAGGGGCAGCTCGGCGATGGTGGCCAGGCCGAGCATCTCGGTCTTCAGGGACATGCCCGGCCCGGAGGTGGCGGTCATCGCCTTCTTGCCCGCGAACGAGGCCCCCACCACCGCCCCGATGCCGGCGATCTCGTCCTCGGCCTGGACCATGGTGCCACCGTACTTCCAGATCTCGCGGCCCAGGAAGTGCATGATCTCGGAGGAGGGAGTGATCGGGTAGCCCCCGAAGAACTCGCATCCGCAGAACAGGGCCGCCGCCGCGCAGATCTCGTTCCCGTCCACGGTGATCTTGTCCTGGCCGAGGCCCTTCGACGGGGCCAGGGTGCGGGGCTGGGAAAGGGGGTGCCCTTTGGCGTACTGCACGCCGGCGGCGAACGCGCGCTCGTTCCCCTCCACCACCTCGGGGCTCTTCTTGGCGAAGCGCTTCCTTATCCCGGCGAGGATCGACTCGTCGTCCATGCCGGTCCAGCCCGCCAGCAGCCCGAGGACGACGGAGTTCTTGGCCCGCTCGGTCCCGGCGGACTCCTTTGCCATGTCTCCAATGGGGATGGAGAGGGCCTCGCGGGGGGTCACCGCGGGCAGAGGCAGGTGATCGGGAGCGACTCCGGTCTTGCTGTCGTAGATGACGCTCGTTTCCCCACCCACCGGAAGCTCGCCACCGAACTTGAGAAAGTCGTCCCAGTTCAACGCCACCGCCAGGTCGAGGTTCCCGCCGGGGCTGACGATGGGATCGGTGGACAGGCGCAGGCGGCACGACGACTCTCCACCCCGGATCTGGGGCCCGAAGCTCTTGGTGAGAAGGGCGTGATACCCCTGTTTTCCCGCCGCGGACATGAAGGCGTCGCCTGCCGAGACGATGCCGTCGCCTCCCGACCCGGCCATGCCGATGATGAGATCGCTGCTCATGCTTCCTCTCCGGGCCCCCGCTTCGGTGGAGTGCCCTGGGCTCCGCCCCTCTCGCCTCCCCCGATCCGTAGCAACGGGGATGCCAGGAGGGTGCTGGCGTGCTCGATCCGCACGGCTCGAGCGCGTCGGTGCACCGTTTCCCCAGTTTATTGTCTCATTGGCGGCCAGAAGCTGCTCGCCGGGTTTCCCTTTCCCCCCGGGTCGCGTCCGGCGCTTTCCGCGCCCAACCCGGCTCGCCACGTCTCTCGACGCAGGAAGTTCGCCGCGAGGGCTCAGCGCCTCCTCTTCGTGCGGTGGGTCGGCTTCGCCGTCCAGGGGTCCTCCGGCCAGGGGTGCTTCGGGTAGCGTCCCCGGAGCTCCCGCCGAACCTCGGGATAGCCGCGCGCCCAGAAGCTCCGCAGATCGCTGGTCGTCTGGACCGGTCGTCCGTTTGGCGCGAGCAGCTCGAACACGACGGGCACGCGCTGCGGGCCGATGCGCGGCGTCTCCCCCAGCCCGAAGAGCTCCTGGAGCTTGATCGCGGCCACCACTGAACCGCCGTCCCGGTAGTCGAGGCGGGCGCGCCGACCGCTGGGGAGGGCGAGGTGCGTGGGCGCCCCCCGCTCGAGGGCGGCGAGCGTGCTCCGCGGCACCAGGCTCCTCAGGTCCACCGCCGGCAGGCTCGTGTGGCCGAGGCAGGCCTGCCCCACCAGGGCCGGCACGTCGAGAGCCACGCCGGCGAAACCGGCCCGGCGGAGGAGGTCCTCGTTGTCCCGCCCGAGCCCTCGGGCCTCGAGGACAGCGGCCAGCAGCGGGGCGGCCGCTTCGGGGTCCGGCGTCACCGGACGCTCCTCGAGAACCAGGCCCTGGTACCACGCCTGCTCCCGCGCCCTCACCGCGCCCACGCCCTCGTCGAAGCGGTGCACCACCCCCCGGCGGGTCGGAGTGAGCCACTCGCGCTCGATCCGGCTCGCCAGGTGCACCAGGGCCTCGCCCCCCCCGGCGCGGCCGGCAACCTCCAGCGCCAGGAGGAAGTCTCCCTCCCGCACCCCGCTCTCACGAGCGAGGACCGCCCCGCTGCCCGACGCGAGAGCGAGGCGCGGGGAGCCCGGCTCCCGACGCCGCGCCACCCGGTCGGGAAAGCCCGCCAGCAGGGCCCGGCGCAGAGAGACGTCATCGTCGGCCCGGTCCCCGGGCGGAGCCAGGCGTTGGCCGAGGGCCTCCAGCTCCCGGGCCGCCCGCCGCACGGCGGCCGGCTGCTCCCCCATCCCGTCAGCGAGGGACAGCACGTCGGAGTCGGTCGCCACGCCGCCCCCTCGCCCGGGCCCCCGACGTTCCGTCAACACTGCGCACACCGCCGCCGCTCGACGGGAGCCTCCCCCGGCCAGGAGAACGCGCCCGAGGCGGGGGTGGAGGGGCAGCCGCCGCAGCGCCTCGCCCAGGTCGGTGAGACGCCCCCCTTTCGTCGCCCCGAGCTGCTCGAGGAGACCCACCGCGGTGCGGACGCGCTCCTCGGAAGGGGGCTCGAACCACCGGAAGCGTTCCGGTTCCGCGCCCCAGGCCAGCACCTCGAGCACCGGGGCCACGAGATCGGCCCGGTGGACCTCGGGCTCGCGGTGGGGCCGCAGGCGCTGCCGGGGATCCCACAGCCGCAGCGCCCGGCCGGGTCCGGTGCGACCTGCCCGCCCCGCACGCTGCTCCGCCGAGTCCAGGGGAATCCGCTCGAGCACGAGCCGATCGATCCCCCGGGCGGCGTCGAATCGGAGGACCTTGTGCCAGCCTGAATCCACCACCACCGTGACCCCGTCGACGGTCAACGACGTCTCGGCGATGTTCGTGGCCAGGATCACCTTGCGGCTCCCGGTCGGGGCCAGGGCGGCGTCCTGCCCCTGCGCGTCGAGGGCACCGTGCAGCGGCAGGACCGTCACCTCCGGCCCCAGGCCCTGGAGGTCCTTCTGTGCCGACCGGATCTCGGCGGCCCCGGGCAGGAAGCAGAGGACGTGTCCCCCGTCGCGGTCCAGGGCCTGGCGCACGCCCTCGGCCGGAGTCAGCCCGGGGGCGTGCTCCACCTCCACGGGATAGGGTCGCCCCGGGACCTCCACCACCGGCACCCCGCCGAGGTACTCGGCGACGGCCGTGGCCTCCAGGGTCGCCGACATCACCAGCACCCGGAGGTCGTCGCGAGCCTCGAGGGCCTCGCGGAGAAACGCGACGGCCAGGTCGGCGTGAACGCTGCGCTCGTGGAACTCGTCGAGGACTACGGTGCGGTAGCCGGACAGCAGAGGGTCCGACTGCAGGCGCCCGGTGAGGATCCCCTCCGTCGCCACCAGGAGACGGGTCTGTGGGGAGAACTCGCGCTCGAAGCGGACGTGCCAGCCCACCTCTCGGCCGACGGTCCAGCCCTGCTCCCAGGCGATCCGACGGGCAATCGAGCGCGCCGCCACCCGCCGGGGCTGAAGGAGGAACACCGGCCCGTCGCTCACCAGCGCCGGCGGCACCCGCGTGGTCTTCCCGGCCCCCGGGGGGGCGACGAGCACCGCGCCCCGCCGGTCCCGGAGGAGCTCCGTCACCCCCGGCACGTACCCGTCGATCGGCAGTGGGGCGGGCATGAGTGGCCCATCCTACCCGAGCTCGGGCCGGCGGGAAGGGGCCCGGGGGGAACCCCGGGCTCCCCGCGTGCGTAGTTCCATCAGGAGGCCCTGGATGGTGAAGTTCCTGCTCTGGCTGATACTGCTCATCCTCTGCTGGCCGGTGGCCCTGCTCGCGGTGCTGCTGTACCCCCTCGTCTGGCTGCTACTGCTGCCCTTCCGCCTCCTGGGCATCGCCGTCGACGGTGTCTTCGAGCTTCTCCGCGCCGTCGTCCTCCTCCCCGCCCGGATCCTCCGCGGCCCCCGGACCGCCTGACCACCCGCTCCCCTACCTCCGTGCCGGGCACTGGCGCTCGCGTGGCCGGGGGGTGTGCTTCGGAGTATCCTGCCCACGGTCGGGTCGACCGGCTCGTCGAAGGCGTGGCCGCCCGGGCCCGCCCAGTGGAGGGAACAGTGCCCAGACGATTCTCCTGCCTCGCCACGCTGGCTCTGCTGGTGAGCGCCCCGGGCCTGGCCCAGGAAGCCGCTGGTCCCCACGAGATGCACCAGCGCCACCACGACTCCGCCGCCTACATGGCCGCCCTCGACGATCCGGCCCGGGACGAATACCAGAAGCCCGACGAGGTCGTGCGGACGCTGGCCCTCCGGGAAGGCGAGACGGTGGCCGACATCGGCTCCGGGACCGGCTACTTCACCCTCCGCCTCGCCCGGGCCGTGGGCGAGAGCGGGAGGGTCTACGCCGTCGACGTGAGCCCGGACATGGTCCGCCACCTCAACCGTCGCCTGCGGGACGAAGGGGTCCGCAACGTCGTGACCGTTCTCTGCGAGCCCGACGACCCTCTGCTGCCCGACGCCTCCGTCGACCGTTTCGTGATCGTGGACGTCTGGCACCACATCGAGGGTCACCCTGCCTACCTGGAGAAGCTGAAGCGGATGCTGCGCCCCGGGGGGCAGGTCGTGCACATCGATTTCCAGAAGCGGGACACCCCGGTCGGGCCTCCGACCTCCGAGAAGATCGCCCGCAGCGACCTCGTCGAGGAGATGGAGGCGGCGGGCTTCCGGCTCTCCGCCGAGCACGACTTCCTGCCGTACCAGTACTTCCTCGTCTTCGTGCTCCCCTAGAACGGGGTCAGTGCGGTGAGTCCGAGTAGGACTTCTCCCCGGCCTCCACCGCTACCGGGAGCCAGTTCTCCTTCGGGGGCAGCGGGCAGGTGGCGTAGGGCGTGAACGCGCACGGCGGGTTGTACGCCTTGTTGAAGTCGAGGATCACCCGTCCCTGCTTCGGAAGGTCGGAGTAGAGGAACCGGCCCGCGCCGTAGGTCTCCTTGCCGCTCGTCTTGTCGCGCATGATGAAGAAGAGCTCCACGCTCTGGGGGTCCTCGAGCACCCCGGTGAGCCGCACGACCTGGCCGTCGAGCTCGAACTCCGCGTAGCCGGGGCTGGGCATGGTGCTGACCTGGCCGAGGATGTTCGGCACCTTCAGGGGGCGCGGCGTGCCGTGGGAGATCCAGCGGGCCTCGATGCGGTAGCCCTCGTCGATGTCGAACCAGCGCAGCCCCGCGAATTCGCGACGGATGGGGCTGTTCTTGTCCTTTACCCGGATCCCGTACCGATCGCCACGCTGGATCACGTACAGGCTGAGAGCGCCCAGCTTGAGCACGTCGGGCCGGCCGGAGGCGTCCGGCTGCATGACCCGCGGTCCGGTGACCGTGGTTCCGCCCACGGTCCCGCGGACACCGCTCTCCAGGCGCAGCGCCGTCTTCCCCTCCTCGAAGACGAAGGCGCCGGCGTGGGCCGGGGCCGAGCCCTCGGGCAGGACGATGTCGGCGGACGCGTCGGTCCCGAAGCGGTTGGGCCCCTCCTTCAGCCAGAAGAGCCCCGCCAGCGTCAGCCACCCGCCGTCGGCCGCGAGGCGCGCCTCCCGGGCCTCCCGCCACTCCTCGACCTCCGCCCGGTAGGTCTCGTCGGACCACGCCGGCGCGGTCAAGCTCGCCACCAGTCCCAGGATCGTTACGATCGTTCCGTTTCTCATCGTCGTCGGTCACCTCGTCCCAAAGGATACATTTGATTCCCTCTCGAGCCCCGCTTATCCTCGATCGCCCGGGCCCGGTCCGGCTCCGGGGGCAAGGAGGACGGCCGTGGCCGACGCGACCCAGCGCGAGCTCTCGTATCGCAAGCGCCTCATCGAGATCGCGAACCGGATCAACTCCGCACCCGGCATCCCGGAGATCCTCGTCGACCTCAAGGACCCCATGCTCGACCTCGTGGAGGCCGAGCGGGTGACCCTGTACGCCCTGGACACCCGCAACCAGGAGCTCTTCTCGCTGTTCAAGGTCGGGCAGGAGGTCCGGGAGATCCGCGTCCCCAAGAGCTTCGCCTCCATCGCCGGCTTCACCGCCCTCTCGCGCAAGACGGCCAACGTCAAGGACGCCTACGACACCGACGAGCTGGCCCGGCTCCATCCGAGTCTCCGCTTCGACGCCCGCTGGGACAAGTCGGCCGGCTTCAGGACGACCCAGGTGCTCTCCACGCCCATCGTCTTCGACAAGTACCTCCTGGGCGTCCTGCAGCTGATCAACAAGCGGGGCGGCACCCCCTTCACCGCCCGCGACGAGGAGGCGGCGGAGGAGCTCGCGAGGATCCTCGGCATCGCCTTCTACAACCAACACCGTGCCGCACGGTCGAACAAGCCCACCAAGTTCGGCGGGCTCGTGGACAAGGGCCTGATCTCCGAGGCGGACCTGGAGAAGGCGGTCTCCTCCGCCCGGGTGAACCAGATCGAGGTCGCCCGGGTGCTGCTGGAGGAGCTGCGGATCCCGAAGGACGAGGTCCTCCGGGCCCTCGCCCAGTACTACGGCTGCGGCTTCTGGGCGCCGGGGGACTCCGCGATGCCGGAGGACCTCAAACGGCGGGTCTCGTCGGAGTTTCTGCAGAAGTACGCCTGCGCTCCCTTCGAGCGCCGCGACAGCACCGTCCGCGTCGCCGTGGAGGACCCCCACGATCTCACCCGCCTCGACGCCATCAAGGCCATGAACATCGCACCCCGCTACGAGTTCGTGGTGGGGCTGCGGGACGACATCCTCACCTGGGTGCGGTCGAGCTTCGGCGAGACCGGCCCCGTCCAGGAGGAGGCGGACCTGGGGAGGATCATCCTCGACCTCGGCGCCGGCGAGGAGGACGAGGTCGAGGCCGCGGAGGAGGAAGCGGCGCCGGAGATCGACGAGACCGACAGCGGGATCGTCCGGCTCTGCAACCAGATCATCATCGACGCCTACAACCGGGGCGCGTCCGACATCCACGTCGAGCCCTACGGGAAACGCGCCCCGACCGTCGTGCGTCTGCGCGTGGACGGCGAGTGCGAGAAGTACATCGAGGTCCCCGCCCCCCACCGCAACGCCCTCGTCCAACGCTTCAAGATCATGTCCAAGCTGGACATCGCGGAGCGGAGGAAGCCCCAGGACGGCAAGATCCGCTTCCGGGGACCCATGGGGACCATCGAGCTGCGCGTGGCCACGGTCCCGACCGCGGGGGGCAACGAAGACGTGGTGATGCGGATCCTCGCCGCCTCGAAGCCTCTCCCTCTCGACAGGATGGGCTTCTCGGAGCGGAACCTTCGGGAGTTCGAGGCGATCCTCGAGAAGCCGTACGGCATCGCCCTGGTGGTGGGCCCCACCGGCTCCGGGAAGACCACGACCCTCCACTCCGCCCTCGGCCACATCAACAAGGTGGAGACCAAGATCTGGACCGCGGAGGACCCGGTGGAGATCACCCAGCCCGGGTTGCGGCAGGTCCAGGTCCACCCGAAGATCGGCTTCACCTTCGCCGCCGCCATGCGCTCGTTCCTCCGCGCCGACCCCGACGTGATCATGGTCGGGGAGATGCGCGACCACGAGACCGCATCCATCGGCGTCGAGGCTTCGCTCACCGGCCACCTGGTCTTCTCGACCCTCCACACCAACTCCGCTCCCGAGACCATCGTCCGTCTCCTCGACATGGACATCGATCCCTTCAACTTCGCCGACGCCCTCCTGGGGATCATGGCCCAGCGCCTGGTGCGGACCCTGTGCACCTGCAAGGAGGAGTACGCCCCGTCCCAGGAGGAGTTCGCCGAGCTCATGCAGGCCTACGGCCTGGAGGAGTGGAGCCACCTCGGGGTGAGCTACTCCCAGTCGTTCCGGCTGCACCGGCCCCGCGGCTGCGCCAAGTGCGGGGACAGCGGCTACAAGGGCCGCATGGGAATCCACGAGCTGCTCGTGGGCAGCGACGAGGTGAAGCGCCTCGTCCAGAAGCGCAGCCCGGTGAGGGAGCTGCGTGGACAGGCGGTGGCGGAGGGGATGACGACGCTCCTCCAGGACGGGATCCAGAAGGTGCTTCAGGGCCACACGGACTTCAAGCAGGTCCGGGCCGTGTGCATGAAGTAGGAGAGCGCGATGGCCAACTGGGTGGGGGGCAGCGCCCCGGCGATGGCGGGGCAGGTGGCGGGCGGCTTCGTGCTCCTGAGCAGCGCCACCCTCAGGGGGTTCACGCCCCCCGAGCTCCACACGTTCAAGCTCGAGCTGGAGAAGGCTCTGCGTGGCGTCCGCGCGGAGGTGCCGCCCCAGGACGACGCCCTCGCCCAGCAGGCGCGGCATCACAGGATCAGCCGCCTGAGCTCGGCTCTCCAGGTGGTCCAGAACCAGCTCACCGGGCGAAGGTGACGACGCGGGACCGCTCCTCGTGACCACCGGGCTGCCCGATCTCCTCGTCATCGTCGGATACATGGCCGGCGTCGTCGTCTTCGGGCTGTGGATCGGCCGGGGGCAGCGGGGCGCCGCCGACTACATGCTCGGGGGCCGGGACCTCCCCTGGTGGACCATCCTCCTCTCCATCGTCGCCACCGAGACCAGCACCGTCACCTTCCTGAGCATCCCCGGCTTCGCCTTCACTCGGGACTTCACCTGGATCCAGCTCGCAGCGGGCATGCTCATCGGGCGACTCCTGGTGGTGGCGCTCCTGCTCCCCCACTACCTCTCGGGGGAGATCTTCACTGCCTACGAGCTGCTCCAGCGACGCTTCGGGGGGGCCACGGCCCAGGCCGCCTCCCTCCTGTTCATCGTCACGCGGAGCCTCGCCGACGGCCTTCGCCTCTTCCTGACTGCCATCGTTCTCCAGGAGCTGTCGGGGATTCCGCTTCCGTGGGCCGTCGTCGTGGTCGGCGCGGCCACCGTCGTCTACACGTTCTTCGGCGGGATGAAGGCGGTGGTCTGGACCGACGCGCTCCAGTTCGTCGTCTACATGGCGGGGGCGGGGGTGGCCCTCGCCATTCTCGTCTCGCGCCTCCCCGGGGGATGGGAGGAGCTCTGGACCGTCGCCGCGGGCGCCGACAAGCTCCGGGCGGTCGACCTCGGCTTCTCGCTCACCGAGCCCTATGTTCTCTGGGCGGGCCTCATCGGCGGTGCCTTCCTGACCTTCGGCTCCCACGGCGCGGACCAGCTCATGGTGCAGCGCTACCTGTGCGCCCGCGACGAGCGCGACGCGGCCCGGGCCCTCGCCACCAGCGGCGTGGTGGTCCTCGCCCAGTTCGCCTTCTTCCTCCTGATCGGGGTCGCGCTGTACGTCTTCTACCAGGCGTTCCCTCCGGTCACCCCCTTCGACCGCCCGGACCGGGTCTTCGCGCGCTTCATCATCGAGGAGCTTCCGACCGGGGTCCTGGGCCTCGTCCTCGGCGCGGTCTTCGCCGCGGCGATGTCGACCCTGTCGAGCTCCCTCAACTCCTCCGCCACCGCCCTCGCCAACGACTTCTACCGGCCCCTGGTCGGCTCCGAGAAGTCGTCCTCGCACCTGCTGGGGGCGACCCGGATCTTCACCGTCTTCTTCGCCGTGGTCCAGGTCACGGTCGCCATCAGCGGACAGTGGATGAGCCGAACGGTGGTCGAGAACGTCCTCACCATCGCCGGCTTCACCACCGGCATCACCCTCGGGGTCTTCCTCCTCGGCCTGTTTGCCCCCCGCACCAGCCAGCGCGCCGCCCTCGCCGGCTTCGGCCTCGGCCTCCTCGTCATGAGCGTGGTCGCCTTCGCCACGCCGCTCGCCTGGCCGTGGTACACGGCGACCGGCTCCACCGCGACGTTCGCCCTCGGCGTCCTCGCCAGCCGCATCTGGCCGGCGACTCTCTCGCCAGCCTCGGCCTAGCTCTTCCCACCGTGCGGGCGGCTCAGTAGAGCAGCAGGCCCCGCGTCTCGCGGCGAAAGCGCTCGATGCCCGGTGCGTCGGTGGCGAGGATGTCGCCCACCGGGTCGCCGCGTTCGAGCGCCTGGCGGACGCGGGGAGTCCCCAGGAGCGTGTCCAGCCACGCCCCGTCCCGGACCCATCGGAACTCCGGCTGCGAGCGTAGCGCGGCGATGAGAGCGAGGCCAAAGGCGTAGGGCCGGACCTTCCGGGCGTCGGTCACGCGCACGCGCAGCCCCGAGCAGGTCGTGTCGAGGTGCTTGGGACGGGGCGCGGCGGGTGAGCGCACCGGGGTGAACTGCGTGGGCTCGAGCTCGAGGCCCGGGGTCGACAGACTCGCCGCCAGCGAGCGCGGCCGGAGCCAGGGCGCGCCGAAGAGGAGGAAGGGGGTCTCGGTGCCGCGTCCTTCCGAGAGGTTCGTGGCCTCCAGGAGGCAGGTCCCGGGGTAGAGGAGGGCCGCCTCGCCGCTGCGGAGGTTCGGTGAGGGATTCACCCAGGGGCGGCCGGTGCCGGCCCAGGTCATCGACCTTGTCCAGCCGACCATGGGGACCACGTCGACCCGCGCCGGGTCGGACCGGCGCGCGTTCGCGTACAGGGTCATCTCCCCGAGCGTGAGACCGTGGACGAGGGGGCCCGGCGCTCTCGACACGAGGCTGAATGGGAATCCCGGATCCCGCTCCGGGCCCTCGACGAGATCGCCCCCGAGCGGGTTCGGGCGGTCCAGCACACACATTGCGACCCCCGCCTCGGCGGCGGCGTCGAGGCAGAGCAGCAGGGTGCTGACGTAGGTGTAGAACCGCACGCCGGCGTCCTGGAGGTCGGCGACCAGAACGTCGAGACCCTCCAGGTCGGCGGAGGTGGGCTTGTTCTTCTCGCCGTACAGGCTCACGAAGGGCAAACCGGTCGTGGCATCGACCCCGCTCGCCACGTCCTCGCCCGCCGCGGCCCGACCTCGGAGGCCGTGCTCGGGACCAAAGAGGCGCCGGACCTCGACACCCGCCCCCCGCAGCACGTCCACCGCGTGGCGGCCCTCGGACGTGACGGAGGCCGCGTGGGCCAGAAGCCCGACGCGTCGACCGCGGAGGACTCCCCCCTGGTCCGCCTCGATTCGCTCGAGGCCCACCTCGACCCCGGTGCGGGCCAGGGCGAAGCGCGGCCCCGGCACGACGCCGGCGGCGAGAGCTCCGAGGACGCGGCGCCGGGAGATCACGGCTCGACCAGCGCGCGCACCACCGCGTCGGCGAGGCGGGAGCGGACGCGGCTGATCTTCCGGTTCTCCCTCGTGGGGTGCACCCGGTTGGTGAGCAGGATGACGAACAGCCCGCGCTCCGGGTCCATCCACATCGAGGTGCCGGTGAAGCCGGTGTGGCCGAACGAGCGCGGAGAGAACAAGGACCCGGACGAGGAGTACCCCGGGTCGCCCGGAGTCGAGCTCCGGGGGTCCTTGCCGTTGCTCGGGGTATCCCAGCCGAGGGCCCGGGTCGATTCCGCCACGCCGGCGCGACGGGTGAACAGGTCCACCGTCGCCTCGGAGACGATCCGCTGGCCCTCGAGCTCTCCCCCGTTCAGCAGCGCCTGGGCGAAGCGGGCGAGATCACCGGCAGTCGAGAAGAGCCCGGCGTGAGGAGCCACCCCCCCGAGAGCGAAGGCGTTCTCGTCGTGGACCTCCCCGAGGAGGACGCGCCCGCGCCAGGGGTCGCGTTCGGTCGGGGCGATGCGGGGACGGAGGCCGACCGGAGGCAGGTACTGTGTGTCTCGCATGCCGAGGGGCTCGACGACGCGCCGCCGGGCCATCGCCTCGAGAGGCTCGCCGGCCAGGCGCTGCAGGACCTCGGAGAGAAGGATGATGCCCAGGTCGGAGTAGACCATCTTCGTCCCCGGGTCGTAGTCCAGGTCCATCTCCAGGATCCGCTCGAGGTACGCCGGCCGCCCCCGCAGCTGCTCGTACAGTCGGTCCCACCAGAGGAGTCCGCCGGTATGGGTGAGCAGCTGCCGCACCCGGACCCGGTCCTTCGCCCCGCCGCTGAACTCGGGGACGACGTCGGCAACCCGGGCGTCGAGGTCGAGCCGCCCCTCGTCGACCAGCGTCATGGCGACGGTGGTGGTGGCGACGACCTTCGTGAGGCTGGCGAGGTCGTAGAGGGTATCGGTCCGGACCTCCGGCGCCCCCGGCTCGTACGACAGACGCCCGAAGGCGCGGAACCGGACCAGAGACCCGTGGCGACCGATGGCGAGAACGGCCCCGGGGAAGGCTCGGTCGGACACCGCGGACTCGAGGAGACGGTCGACGTCGGCCAGCCCCTCGGCCCGGAACCCCGCCGCCTCGGGCGTCGCCGCGGGCAGGGCGTCGGATCCCACGGCGCTCAGGGCCCGTCCCGCCAGGGCTGCGGTCAGGATCGCGACGGTGGCCCACCGCACGGGGGGCGACGGAGCGAGCAGCGTGGGCGGCCTCACCGGGACGGGGTCGGCGACCCGGGTGCCTCGTCGGTGGAGCCCGCCGATCGCACCGGCGGGCGGAAGGCCTCTTGTCCGAGCCGGCGCCAGTCGGCAGACGACAGCGACTCGTGGGAGAAGAGAACGACTCCCCCCGCGCCCGCCCGCCGGGCCAGCTTGACCTTCTCGACGATTCCCCGGAAGTCGAGCCGGTAGGCGCCGATGCCCGCCCACACCGGCTGCCTCCCCGCCCGCGCCAGAGCCCCCTCCACCTGGGACACGAAGACACGGTTGTCCGGCGTGTAGACCATCGGGCACAGCGCGCTGAGGATGCCGCTGGACAGCCAGTACGGCCAGTTCTGGTACTTGTGGTAGACCGCCTGGGCCTCGTCCGGGGCCACCGCCGCGGACAGGACGAGCCCCGGGCGCTCGACGCGGGCCGCGTCGGCCAGCCGGCTGGCCAGGGTGGTCACGGTCCGTCGCCGGTAGTCGTCCCAGCCCGCCGGGTCCAGCGCCGGCCCACCGAGCAGAGCCTGCGTGCCGTGCACCTGGCGGAAGGCCACGAGGGCCGCTCGGGAGTGGTCCCACGTGGGGCCCGGATAGCGGATGAAATCGAGGTGCAGGCCGTCGACGGGATAGGAGCGGACCAGCTCGCGGACGACCGCCTCGAGGTGGTCGATCGCCTCCGGCACCGAGGGCGAGAGGTAGTAGCCCTCCACGTCCGCCTCCCGACGCCCGGCCCGCGCCACCAGCTGCAGACGTCGCCGAGAGGACGCGTCGAAGGCCTCCGCCGCCACCGAGCGCGGCACCATGATCCAGTCCGGGTGTCTCTCGAGGACGTGCCCCCGGGGAAGCGGCTGGCCGAAGTGGGCGACGAGGAGCACGTTCACCCAGGCGTGCACCTGCAGGCCACGGGCCCGGGCCCGGGCCATGAGGCGAGCGAAGGGGTCGAAGCCGCGGGGCTGTCTCTCCAGCAGCACGCTGCGCGGCACCAGCCGCGACGCGTAGAACGCGTCGCCCCGGCCCCGGACCTGCACGAAGAGGGCATTCAGCCCCGCTGCCGCCGCGTCGTCGACCACCCGGTCGACAGACTCCGGGGAGACGAGCGCGGTTCGAACGACCCAGAGGCCGCGCAGCTCCGCCGACGCCGATGCGGGCAGGGCCAGCGCCAGCAGGACCCCGACCGCCAGGTGGCGCCGCCCTGCAGAAGTCATTCGACCGATGCTAGCAGCCGCACCAGTCAGCAGCAAGTAGCTGAAGGACTTGGGCTATGATGGCAGAAGGAGAGACATGAGCACCGCCCTTCTTCTCGCCCTCCTTCTCGCCGCGGGCTCCGCCGCTCCCGCCGACGACACCGCCCCCGGGCTCGCCGAGAGCCTCGTCGCCCGGATCGAGAAGCGCCACGCCCGCACCACCGACCTCGTGGCCCGCTTCGAGCAGACCTACCGCTCCGGCCTCCTCGGACGCGCCCTCGTCGAGCGGGGGGTGGTCTCGATCAAGCGGCCGGGACGCATGCGCTGGGAGTACCGGGAGCCCGAAAAGAAGCTCTTCCTCTCCGATGGGAAGGCCTTCTACTTCTACGTTCCCGAGGACAAGCAGGTCATCGTTCAGGAGCAGGACGACCGGCGCTCCCTCGCCGGCCGCCTGCTCTTCGGCGAGGGAGGACTCCTCGACGAGTTCGAGGCCAGCCTCGAGGAGCCCCTCGAAGAGGGGATCCTGAGGGTACGGTTGACCCCACGCCGCGAGGACGCCGAGCTCGAGCGGGCCTACGTCGACGTGGAGCCCTCGGGGGTCGTCCGGTCCATCGTCATCGACGACATCCAGGGGAACCGGACCCGCTTTCGATTCGAGGAGCTGAAGGAGAACACCGGCCTGAAGGACGATCTATTCCACTTCGAGGTTCCGTCCGGCGTCGAGGTGATTCGGGGATGAAGCGCTTCGTCCTCGTCGCCGCGCTTCTGCCCGCCTTCGCCTGCGCCACCTCCTCCGCCTTTCGGGCGGGGGAGAAGGCGGAGCGGGTCCAGGACTACGACCGCGCCGTCATGGAGTACTCCCGGGCCTTGAAGCAGGACCCGAGCAACCCGCAGTACGTCCGCGCCCTCGGGCGGGCCCGCCTCCGTGCGGCCACCGAGCACGCGAACATGGGCCGTCGCCTCGCCGGGCGGGGCCTCTACAAGGAGGCCCTCGACGAGTACCGCCTCGCTCTCGACCTGAACCCCCAGTCGGAAGCGCTCCGGGAGGAGATCGCCGAGGTGGAGGGCCGGCAGAAGGCCGGTCGCGAGGCGGTCTCGATGGAGGAGGTCAAGGCGAAGGCACGCGAGCAGTCCCTGCCCGGGCTCGAGCTCGGCCCCGAGGCCCAGCAGCCCCTCGGCCTGGTGTTCCGGAGCGCGAGCCTGCGCGAGGCCTACCTGGCCCTGGCCCGGGCGGTGGGGGTCAACGTGGTCTTCGACCCGGCCTTCCAGGACCAGGCTGTCAGCCTCGACCTCCGGGACGTGCCCTTCGACCAGGCCCTGAAAGCCCTCGACAGCGCGGGGCACGCCTTCCACCGCGTCACCGACGCGCGCATCCTGACGATCGTCCCCGACACCCAGGCCAAGCGCCGGGAGTACGAGCAGCAAGTCGTGAAGACCCTCTTCCTGTCCAACGCCGACGTCAAGGAGACGATCGACCTGCTCCGCGTGGTCCTCGGCGCCCGGCGGATCGCGCCGCTGCCCGGCGTCAACGCGCTGACGATCAACGACACCCCGGACAAGGTCGCGGCCGCCGAGCGCATCGTGGGGATCGTGGACAAGCGCCGCGCCGAGGTCGTGGTGGAGGTCGAGATCCTCCAGGTGAACCGGAATCGCCTCAAGGAGTACGGGATCTACCTCACGTCCGGTCTCGACACCCAGGGCATCGAGGGCGTCGCCGCCGGGGTCTTCCCCAACCCGGACGAGACGCTCACCGTCGAGGACAACCCCTACGACGCCGGGAACCTCGTGGTCACCGCGCTGCCCGGAGCGGTGGTCCGGCTGCTCCAGAGCGACTCCTCCACCCGCCTCCTGGCCAACCCCCAGCTGCGGGTCTCCGCCGGCGAGACCGCCCAGGCCCGGTTCGGCGACCAGGTCCCGGTGCCGGTGACGATCTTCGCCTCCATCGCCACCGGCGGGATCGCGCAGCAGCCCATCACCTCGTTCGAGTACAAGAACGTGGGCGTGAACATCGACATCACCCCCCGCGTGCACCACAACGGAGAGGTGACGCTCGAGCTCAAGCTCGACATCTCGGCGGTGGGACCGGATGGCTACCAGGGGCTCCCCACCTTCAATACCCGCGAGGTCAACTCGACCATCCGTCTCGCCGACGGCGAGACCAACCTCCTGGCCGGCCTGATCCTCGACTCCGAGCGCTACGGCCTGACCGGGATCCCCGGGGTCGCGGACATCCCGTTCATCGGGCACCTCTTCGCGCGCAACGAGGAAGAGGCCAAGCAGACCGACATCGTGATGACCCTGACACCCCACGTCGTCCGGCGCCCGGAGATCACCGAGGCCGACCTGCGCTCCTTCCTGGTGGGAGGAGAGGCGTCGCCGCTGCTCTTCGACACCGCCCCGCAGCCGCCGACTCCCGTGGAGGTGCCCGCCGCGGAGCCCCGGGATCAGTCGTCGGGCCCCCCGCGCATCGAGCCGATCCGGCCCCCGGAGCCGACCCCCGAGCAGGCCCTCCCCCCCGACGACCAGTCCTGACAACGAACGGAGGGGCGAGTGCCCGGCTCCGGGCCCTAGTCCCCCGAGGTCCGAGGCGCCTCGAACCGCTCGACCTTCACCTTGCTGACCCGGTTGCCCTCGACGTCGACGATGGTCAGCCGCCACTCGCCCACCGTCACCACCTCGCCCCCCTTGGGCACGGACCCGAGGCGGTCGAGCATGAAGCCGGCCACGGTCTCGAACTCCGTCGACTCGGGCAGGGGGACCCCGTACTCCTCGCGGAGCTCCGACGCCGACACCGTGCCCTCGACCACGAGCGACCCGTCGCGGAGCTGCTCCACTGGGCGCTCCTCCCAGTCGTGTTCGTCGCGGATCTCCCCCACGATCTCCTCGAGGATGTCCTCGAGGGTCACGAGGCCGCTCACCGATCCGTGCTCGTCGACCACCACCGCCATGTGGGTGCGGCGCCGCTGGAGCTCCTTCAGGAGGGCGCCGACCTTCTTGGTCTCGGGCACGAAGTGGGCGGGGTGCAGGATCTCCCGGATGACGACGGGCTCGCCCCTCTCGAGAATCCTGAGCGCGTCCTTCACGTAGACGAGGCCGATGATGTTGTCGATGGAGTTCTCGTAGACCGGGAAGCGTGAGAAGCCGCTCTCCACGATGAGGCGGCCCACCTCCGCCGGGGGCGTGTCGGCGTCGAGGGCAAAGATCTTGGGGCGAGGCACCATGACCCGGCGCACCGGGGTACCGGCCAGGTCGAAGACCCCGTGGATGATCTCCATCTCGGTCTGGTTCAGGACCCCCTGCTGCCGCCCCTTCTTCGCCAGGTGCTTGATCTCCTCCTCGGACACGAAGCTCCGGGGCCCCGCCTCCCGGACGCCGAACAGGCGGAGAACGAGGCGGGTCGAGCCGGCGAGGATGCGAACCACCCAGCGCGAGGCCCGGGCCATGAGCGTGAACGGGCCGGACACCAGCAGGGCGAAGGTCTCCGTGTACCTCAGGGCCAGGGCCTTGGGCACCAGCTCGCCGAACACGAGCTCCACGTAGATGATCGCGATCCCCACGATAGTCGCGGCGAGGAGCGTGGGAGGCACCCACTCGGACACGGCCCACGAGGAGAACCAGGGCTCGAGGTAGCGCGAGGCCAGCACGCCACCGAGGACCCCGGCCAGGGTCCCCATCACCGTGACGCCGATCTGCACGGTGGCGAGGAACTGGTCCATGTGGTCCTGGAGCAGCTTGACCCGCCCCGCCGCCCGGCTCCCCTCCTCGACTCGGGCCTCGATGCGGCTCCGGCGGGCGGTGATGATGGCGATCTCGCTCCCGGAGAACAAGCCGTTCCCGAGGAGCAGCAGAAAGATGGAGGCCACGATGAAGACGGGCTCCGACATGGGCGCGCCCATGGTAGCAGACGGCCCGAGACGCGACCTTGCGGGTCCCCCGCGCCTCTGGTAGCGTGGCTGGTCGCGCCCGTGCCGTGGTGGGCAGCACTTGTCTCGAGGAGGGAGCCTTGGCCAACGGCGAGATCTTCGACGTCACCGTGATCGGCAGCGGCCCCGGCGGCTACGTCGCCGCCATCCGCGCCGCCCAGATGGGTCTCAAGACGGCGGTCGTGGAGCGCGACCCGGCCGGGTGCGGGGGAACGTGCCTCCAGCGGGGCTGCATCCCCACCAAGGCCCTCCTCCACACCGCGGACCTCTTCGAGGATCTCAAGAACGGGAAGGAGTTCGGGATCGTGGCGCCGGACATCGGCCTCGATTTCGCGGCGGTGATGAAGCGCAAGGAGCGGATCGTCAAGCGGCTCAGCAAGGGGATCGAGAGCTACCTGTTCAAGAAGAACAAGATCACCCTCCTCCGGGGCCACGGCCGGTTGGAGGGGCCGAAGGCGGTCGTGGTCGACGGTGACTCCGGCGAGGAGAAGGTCGACACCAAGGCGGTGCTCCTCGCCACCGGGTCGAAGCCGAAGAGCCTCCCGGGCATCACGCCGGACGGGAAGGCCATCCTCACCTCCGACGACATCCTCCAGCTCAAGGAGGTGCCGAAGAGCCTCGTCGTCATCGGGGCCGGTGCGGTGGGAATGGAGTTCGCGTCGATGTTCGCCCGCTTCGGGTCCACGGTGACGGTCATCGAGATGCTCCCTCGGATCCTACCCCTCGACGACGCGGAGATCTCCGCCGAGGCCCACAAGGTCCTCGAGAAGCAGATGACCCTCTTCACCGGGGCCAGGACCGAGGCCGTGCTCAAGACGGAGAGCGGGGTCGAGGTCGGCTTCCAGACCGCCGAGGGCGAGGCGAAGACGATCACCGCCGCGATGCTGCTCCTGGCCGTGGGCCGGGGACCGGTCACCGACGGGCTCAACCTCGAGTCCACCGCCGTGGAGACCGACCGTGGGTACGTCAAGGTCGACGAGACGATGGCCACCGCCGAGGCCGGGGTCTTCGCGATAGGAGACCTCGTGGCGCTCCCCGACCGCGGCCACCCCCAGCTGGCCCACGTGGCCTCCGCCGAGGGCATCGGGGTGGCGGAGAGGCTCGCGGGCAAGGGGACCGAACCCCTCAACTACGACCGCGTTCCCTCCGCGACCTACTGCCGGCCGGAGACGGCGGGGGTGGGCCTGACCGAGGAGGAGGCGAAGAAGCGGGGACACGACGTGCGGGTCGGCCGCTTCCCCTTCGGGAATCTGGCAAAGCCCCGGATCCTCGGGCACCCCGAGGGCCTGGTCAAGGTGGTCTCCGAGGCGAAGTACGACGAGGTGCTGGGCGTCCACATCGTGGGCCCCCACGCCACCGACCTCATCTCCGAGGCCTGTCTGGGGCTGCAGCTGGAGACCACGACGGAGGAGATCTTCCGCACCGTGCACCCCCACCCCACGCTGCCGGAAGCCATCATGCAGTCTGCGGAAGCCGTCTACGGGCACGCCATCGACGCCTGAGGCGCCCCTTCTTGGTGAGGTAGAGCATGGCCGACGTCATCATGCCCCAGATGGGGGAATCGGTCGCCGAGGGAACGGTCACGAGGTGGATGAAGAACGTCGGCGACACGGTGGAGCGCGACGAGCCTCTCTTCGAGATCTCCACGGACAAGGTCGACGCCGAGATCCCCTCGCCCGCGGGCGGGATCCTGCGTGAGATCCGCGTGCCTCCCGGAGCCACCGTGCCCGTCAATACCGTCGTGGGAGTGATCGAGGACGCAGGCGAGAGAACGGTCGAGGTCGGCCCGGCCGAGGCGAATGAGGCGCCTTCCACGGAAGCGTCGCCGGCGCCGGCTCCTGCGGCATCCTCGCCTCCGGAGCCACCCGCCCCGCCCGCTGCTCCGCCGTCTCCCGCGGTGCCGGCGGCCGCCGAGCCGAGTGCTCCCGAGCCACGCGCGGCCGCGCCGCAGGCAGCCCAGCCGCCCGCTGCCCAGTCGGCCCCCCCGCCGGCCGAATCCGGCCCGATCCCGCCGGTCCAGTACCGCCTCGAGCAGGAAGCCCCACCTGCGCCGGAGCCGGTCGAGACCCGGGCCCGGGCGGAGATGACGGCGGAAGAGCTCCGCCGGTTGCGTTCGTCGCCGGTGGTGCGGCGGATCGCCGCCGAGCACCAGGTGGACCTGAGCGAGATTGCCGGAACCGGGATCAGTGGGCGCGTGACGAAGCAGGACGTCCTGGACCACATCGAGGGCCGACCGAAGCCGCCCCAGCCCGCGGCAACTCCCGAGCCCGCGGCCGCTCCCGAGCCCGCGGCCGCTCCCGAGCCCGCGGCGACTCCCGAGCCCGCGGCGACTCCCGAGCCCGCGGCGACCCCCGAGCCCGCGGCGACTCCCGAGCCCGCGGCGACCCCCGAGCCCGCGGCGACCCCCGAGCCTGCGGCCGCTCCCGGGCCTGCGGCCGCTCCCGAGCCCGTGGCCGCTCGCGAGCCCAAGGCGCCCACGCCGGTGAGAGCGGCGGGCGGGTCAGCGCCCCCCGCCCCCTCTCCCGACGCGAGCGAGAAGCGGATCGAGGTCGTGCCGATGTCCCCGATCCGCAGAAAGACCGCGGAGCACATGATCCTCTCGAAGAGGACCTCGGCCCACGTCTCCACCGTCTTCGAGATCGACATGACGCGCGTCGATCAGCTGCGACGAAAGCACCGCGCCGGGTGGGAGGAGCGCAGCGGCGTCCGCCTCACCTACATGCCCTTCATCCTGAAGGCGGTGGCCGACGCCCTGCAGGCCTTCCCTGTCCTCAACGCGCGGGTCGACGGCGAGAGCATCGTCTACCACAAGGACGTGAACGTGGGGGTGGCGGTGGCCCTGGACTGGGGCCTGATCGTCCCGGTCATCCACAACGCCGACGAGAAGAATCTCCTCGGCCTCGCCCGCGCGGCCATCGACCTCGCCGAGCGCGCCCGCGCCCGGAAGCTGCAGGTCGACGAGGTGCAGGGCGGCACGTTCACCATCACCAACCCCGGGGTCTTCGGCAGCCTCTTCGGCACCCCGATCATCAACCAGCCCCAGGTCGCCATCCTCGGCGTGGGCACCATCGAGAAGCGGCCCATCGTGCGCGACGACGCCATCGCCATCCGCACGATGGCCTACTTCGCCCTCACCTTCGACCACCGCCTCGTGGACGGGGCCGACGCCGACCGCTTCATGGCCCACATCAAGACGACCCTCCAGGAGTTCGACGAGGCCGCCCTGTAGGTTCCGAAGGCGGTCTCTCGGAGCGCCGCTTTCGGATCGCTCAACTGACAATCCCACTCCCCGTCCTGCCGCCGCCTCGCTCCCCCTCCTGCTCACCCGTTTGCCGCCCTCCCGAAGCTGTGCTCGACTACGCCATGCTCCGCCCTCTCCACGTCCGACGCCTCGGCCGCGTTCGCTACGCCGAAGGCCTCGCGCTGCAGGCTCGCCTCGTAAAGGAGCGCCAGGCCGGAGAGATCCCCGACACCCTCCTCCTCCTCGAGCACGACCCGGTCTTCACCCTGGGCCGCAACGCCCGGAAGGAGAACGTCCTCTTCCCCGACGAGGCCCTCCGCGCGCGGGGCTTCGACGTCTTCGAGAGCGGGCGCGGGGGCGACGTCACCTACCACGGGCCGGGCCAGGTCGTGGGCTACCCGATCGTGGACCTCTCCCCCGACCGCCGCGACGTGCATCGCTACGTGCGGGATCTGGAGGAGGTCATGATCCGCTGCTGCGCCGACTACGGCATCGAGGCGGGCCGGGTCGAGGGCCTCAGCGGCACCTGGGTCGGCGAGAACAAGGTCGGCGCCATCGGCGTGAGAATCGCCCGCTGGGTCACATCCCACGGCTTCGCCCTGAACGTGGCTACCGACCTCGCGGCCTTCGACCTCATCGTCCCCTGTGGCATCCGGGGACGCGGCGTCACCAGCCTCGAGCGACTGATGGACCGGGCCGTCCCCCTCGACGAGGTGATGTCGAAGCTGGCGGAGCACTTCGCCGCCGTGTTCGAGCGGCGGATCGCCCCCGAAGGGAAGCGGGCGCGCAGCCCATGAACCCTGCGAGGGGAGGCACGACGTCTGGCCGCTGACGCGGGGGTAGCGAGCTCCTCGATCCAGAAGGCCCTGGCTCCCGCGGCCCATCGCCGGGGAACACGAGGCCGTTCCAGGGAACAGAAGGTCCTTCCAGGGAGCAGGCGGGCCTTCGGAGAGCCTTCCCAAGCAACACCCGGTTCGGGAAAGGAGCTTTGTGGTCTCGTCCGCTGGACTCGAGAGGTCAATGAGCGGACCCTCCAAGGCGCCGTCCCCCATTCCCGTGTCCTCGCCGCCCCCGTCCTGCGGCTGCACCGTCTCCTCTCCGGGGTGCGCCATCCTCCCGCGATCGGGGTGCGCCGACCCTCGATGCGGTGTATAAGCCCACGACACATCCGGCGAAAGGAGCCCGTCGTGACGCGAAACATGGCCGTGATTGCCCTGCTCGTGGCCGCCCTGGCCGCGCCCGTCGCCGCCGCCGAGGCGCCGCCCCTTCTCGGCTTCACCCCCGCTGCCGCCGAAGAGCAGGCAGCGCTGGAGCGGCGCTTCGACGACCGTCTCTCGGCCGACAACCTCCGGGCCTGGGCGAAGCACATCACGTCGCGGCCCCACCACGTGGGCTCACCATGGGGGAAGGCCACCGCCGAGTGGATCGCCGAGCAGTTCCGCTCCTGGGGATACGAGACGCGCACCGAGACCTTCGAGGTGTTGTTCCCCACGCCCACCGAGCGGTCGGTGGAGCTTCTCGAGCCCCGGACCTTCACGGCTGGTCTCTCCGAGCCGCCGCTGCCCGAGGACGCCACCTCGGGACAGGGGGACGAGCAGCTTCCCATCTACAACGCCTACTCGATCGACGGCGACGTGACCGGTGAGCTCGTCTACGTGAACTACGGAGTTCCCCAGGACTACGACGAGCTGGAGCGGCGGGGCATCGACGTCCGGGGCAGGATCGTGATCGCTCGCTACGGCGGCTCCTGGCGCGGGATCAAGCCCAAGGTGGCGGCGGAGAAGGGGGCCATCGGCTGCCTCATCTACTCCGACCCCCGGGGTGACGGCTACTTCGAGGGCGACCCCTACCCGGAGGGCGGCTACCGCCCCGCCGAGGGTGCCCAGCGAGGGTCGGTGGCCGACATGCCGCTCTACCCCGGCGATCCCCTCACCCCCGGGGTCGGGGCCACGGCCGACGCCGAGCGTCTCTCCCTCGAGGACGCGGAGACGTTGACCAAGATCCCGGTGCTGCCCCTCTCGGCCGCCGACGCCCGGCCACTCCTCGGGGCCCTGGGCGGCCCGGTCGCCCCGGCGTCCTGGCGGGGGGCGCTGCCCTTCACCTACCACCTGGGCCCGGGCCCGGCCGCGGTGCGGGTCCGGCTGGCGTTCGACTGGTCGCGGGCCCCGGCCTACGACGTGATTGCGGTCCTGAAGGGCGCGGAGAGGCCCGATGAGTGGATCATCCGGGGCAACCACCACGACGCCTGGGTGAACGGGGCCACGGACCCGGTGGCCGGGATGGTGACGTTGCTCGAGGAGGCACGGGTCATCGGAGAGCTGGCCCGAGAGGGCTTCCGTCCGAAGCGCACCCTGGTGTTCGCGGCCTGGGATGCCGAGGAGCCCGGACTGCTCGGCTCGGTGGAGTGGGCCGAGCGCCACGCCGCCGAGCTCCGCGACAAGGCCGTGGCCTACGTCAACTCCGACAGTAACGGCCGGGGCTTCCTCTCCATGGGCGGCTCCCACACTCTCCAGCGGTTCATGAACCAGGTCGCGCGGGACGTGGAGGACCCGCGGCACGCGGTGAGCGCGGCCGAGCGGGTGCGGGCCCTGGCCATGGTGGAAGGCGACGCCGACGAGCGAGAGCGCGCCCTGAACGGGACCGAGCTGCGGCTCTCGGCCCTGGGCTCGGGCTCCGACTACACCCCCTTCCTGCAGCACCTCGGGGTGGCCTCGCTCAACGTCGCCTTCGGGGGCGAGGGCCAGTACGGGCAGTACCACTCCATCTACGACTCCTTCGACCACTACGTCCGCTTCATGGACCCGGACTTCGCCTACGGCGTCGCCCTCGCCCGCGTGGGCGGGCGAACGGTGCTGCGTCTGGCCCAGGCCGAGCTTCTGCCGTTCGAGTTCACCGCCTTCGCGGAGACGGTCTCGCGCTACGTGGAGGAGGTCGAGGCGCTGGCCGACGAGCTGCGCCAGGAGACCGACGCCCAGAATCGCCTGCTCGAGCTCGGGGCCTTCGCCCTGGTCGCACCGCCCGGCGAGACGCGGGTCGACCCGCCGCGCCGCGACCCCGTGCCCCACTTGAACCTCGCCCCGCTCCACAACGCGGTGGTCCGGCTCAGGGCCGCGGCCGACGGCTACGACCGGGCCGTCCGGGACGCGGGGCCCGGCGCTCCGGCCGAGGCCCGCCGCCGCGCCGACGCCCTCCTGCTGCACGCCGAGCGGGCCCTGACCCGTCCCGAGGGCCTCCCCGGGCGACCGTGGTTCCGCCACTTCGTCTACGCCCCGGGCCTCTACACCGGCTACGGCGTGAAGACGCTGCCGGTGGTCCGGGAGGCCATCGAGCAGCGGCAGTGGGACCGCGTCGACGCCGGGGTGGCCGCCACCGCTGCCGTGCTCGAAGCATTCGCGGGCGAGGTGGAGAAGGCTTCGGCGGCCCTGGGGGATGCCGCCGAGTAGACGCTAGCTCGGGGAGCCGTGGTTCCGCTGCCGCGCCTCCTGGTAGAGCCGCGCGTTCTCCAGCGCGATCACCAGGAAGTCGGCGAGGGTTTCCCCGGCGGCCACGTCGTCGAGGGCGAAGGCGTACGGCCGCTCGCTCTGGAAGTCCAGCGCGCCCAGCACCTGGGCCCCCTGGAGGAGGGGAATGACCATCTCCGAGCGGGTGCCGGGGACGTCGGGCAGGTAGTCGGGGTCGTCCGACACGTCCCCCACGGCCTGCGGCGCCCGAAGCCTGATCGCTCGGCCAATGACGCCACCGGGAAGACCCTCGGCCCGGCCGCGGCTTTCGCGCCCGACTCCCGGTCGTCCCGACCAGCGTCCGATGAGGCTCCCGGCGTCGTCGAGGACCACCACCGCCACGTACGTGTGGTCCATGCGGGCCCGGATGCTCTCGGCGGCCTGCTGCATCAGCTCCCCGGGCTCCCTGATCGGGGCGATGCGCCGGACCACCGAGGCGAGGAGACCCAGCTGCTCGGCCCGGTGCCGGCTCTTCGACTCCGCGCGCCGCAGGGCTTCGTTGACCCGCCGGCCCTCCCGCGCACGCTCGGCCGCCTGCGCGCCCTGCTCCTGGGTTTCCAGCAACCGGCGGGTCGACTCCTCCTCCTGGGCGCCGAGGAGGGCCTCGAGGCGGTGCATGATCAGCTCGTCCACGCTCGTCAGGCTCTCCAGGTCGTCGGGCGCGGGGTCCGGGGCGACGAGGTGAGCCCTCAGGCAGCGGCTCAGGATCCGGAGCTCGCGAGCCCGGACGACGGTGCTCTTGCCCCGCCGGGCGTCCAGCGAGGCCTGACGGGCCTCCTCCACGAGCAAGCCCTCCACGTCGCCGGCGCTCAGCCGCACCAGGAGCGCGTCGAACGACCGCGCGCAGTCGGCCCTCACCTCGTCCGCGGTCCCGCTGCCCAGGGGGACGAGGGCGCGGGCCCACTCCTCCACGACGGCGTCGCGCTGAGGACGCAGACGTTCCGCGACCCGCTGGAGCGTCCGCGCCAGCTTCTTCATCGGGCCTTCTCTCCCCGGTGCAGACAGGCAATGCCCCCGGTCAGGAGCTGCCAGCGCACCGACGTGTAGCCGGCGCGCTCCATGAGGGTACCGAAAGCTCTCGGGCTCGGAAAGCCCGCCACCGAAGCCGGAAGGTAGGCGTAGGCGGAGCGGTCTCCGCTGACGAGGCCCCCCACTCGCGGAAGGACCTGGGTGAAGTAGAGCCGATACACCCGGCCGACGAGGCCCGGCGGCAACGAGAACTCCAGGACCACGAAGCGCCCTCCGGGACGCAGCACCCGGTGCACCTCTCGCAGCGCGGCGAGAGGATCGCCGATGTTCCGGATCCCGAAGGCCACGAGGGCGCCGTCGAAGAGGGCGTCGCCCACCGGCAGCCGCTCGCCGTCCCCGCTCACCAGCCGGGCCCGGGACTCGAGCCCTCCCCGACGGATCTTGGACGCCCCGCGCACGAGCATGGCCTGGGACAGGTCGAGCCCCACCCCCGAGTGGCCGGAGTCGCGGCGCACGGCCTCGACCAGGAGGTCCGCGGTCCCGGTGCACAGGTCGAGGACCCGGGCCGGCGGGGTCAGGTCGAGAAAGTCGACGGCCCGACGACGCCAGCGCACGTCGGTGCCGGCCGACAGGAGACGGTTCAGGAGGTCGTAGCGGGGGGCGATCCGATCGAACATCGACCGGACCGCGGCCTTCTCCGGCGAGCCCGGGGTGGGCGCCTCGAGGCTCGTGGGCGCGGGAGGTGTGCCGTCCACGGGAGGCCGCATTCTACTTCAGCCCAGCCCGGCGGCCACCGCGGTGATCGCAAGGTACCCGAGGCTCACCCAGCCGTTGAGGTTGAAGGCCTGCATGACCCGGCTCAGGTCGTCGGCCCGGACGAGGGAGTGCTCCCAGGCGAGCAGCGCCGCCACTCCGGACACACCGACCAGGTAGAAGGGATGGAGTCCCGCCAGCCAGTACAGCGACAGCAGGAGCAGGACGGCGACGACGTGCATGCCTCGAGCCAGCTTCAGCGCCCGGGCGACACCGACACGCGCGGGAAGGGAATGAAGTCTCTCCCCGCGGTCGTGCTCCACGTCCTGGCACGCGTAGATCGTGTCGAAGCCGGCGACCCACAGGAGGACCGCCAGCGCCAGGACGACCGGCACCTCGTCAAAGCGTCCTCGCACTGCGAGCCACGCCCCTACGGGCGCCACCGCCAGGGCGAGGCCCAGAACGAGGTGTGACGCCGAGGTCAGGCGCTTCGTGTACGAGTAGCCGAACACGATCGCGAGGGCGACCGGGGACAGCGCGAGGCAGAGGGGGCTCAGCATCCACGCAGCGAGGACGAACGCCGCCGCGGAGAGCACCACGAAGCCCACGACCTCGCGCCGCGAGAGGACGCCCCGGGGAAGCTCCCGTCCTGCCGTCCGCGGGTTGCGGGCGTCGATCGCGTGGTCGACGAGGCGGTTGAAGCCCATGGCCGCGCTCCGCGCCGCCACCATGGCCGCGACGATCCAGAAGACCTGGCCCCCGGTGATCCCTCCCTCCCGGGCGGCGAGGACCGCGGCGGTCAGGGCGAAGGGCAGGGCGAAGACCGAGTGGGAGAAACGGATCATCCGCCCATAGGTCACGACCCTCCCGGGGACGGACATCACCCGACCTCCACCGTCTGCAGACTGGCTGCCCCCGAGAGGAGGTGCGTGTAGGGGTCCTCGGGAGGCGTCTCGGCGGCGGCGAAGGCCAGCGCCGCGGTCTTGCCGGGCTCGAGCGTCCCCAGGTCCTCGAAGCCGAGCGCCTCCGCGCCTCCGGCCGTCGCCATGCGCACGAGGGCGGCGGGATCGAGATCCGTGAACTGCCGGGCGAGGAGAGCCGCGTCGTCGAGGACGTCGAGGGTGTCGACGCCGGCCAGGCTGTCGCTCCCGAGACAGAGACGGACCCCGGCCGCCAGCAGGGCGGGCACGTCCGCCCGGCCCACGCCGAGGTTGCGGTTGCTCCGCGGACACAGGACCACGGACACCCCGCGCCGGGCCAGGATCTCCCGATCGGCGGCGTCCACCTGCACCCCGTGGGCCGCCACGAGCGCCGGGTGGAGGAGGCCGAGATCGTCGGCGTATCGCACCGGACTCGTCCCCGGGGCGGCAAAGGGGACGGCGCCGAGCCCCCGGCGGGCGAGGAACTTCGCCCAGGCGCCGTCGCCATGCTCGAGGAAGCGCGACTCCTCGGGCGATTCGGCGAGGTGAAGGGCCCCGATCCCTCCCCGCTCGGCCAGGCGGCGGAGAAGCTCCGGCGAGACCGAGTGCGGCGCGTGAGCGCCGAGACGCACCTCCACGCGGTCGTGCCGGCGCGCCGCGGCGATCCGCTCGTCGACCCACCTCTCCGTCTCCGCCGCCCGAGCGGGGTCCCAGGCCAGGACCTCGAGGAAGACCACCGCGCGGAGCCGGGAATCCATGAGGACGTCGAGGTGCGCGAGCCGGTTCGACACGTCCCCCACCGCCGCCGTGCCCCGCTTCTCCAGAAGCTCGATCGCCTCCGCCGTCCTCGCCGCCGCCTCCTCCTCGTCGCCGCTCGTACGGGCCGCCACCACACCCTCGACCCAGGGGACGAAGCCCCTTCCGAGGGGGGCAAGGCCCCTCAAGTGAGAGAGCTCGAGGTGGGTGTGGGCGTTGACCAGACTAGGCAGCAGCACCCCGGAACCCAGGTCGCGGACCGGCCCCCCGGGTGCGGCCGGGTCGCCCGCCGGGCCCACCCACGTCACTCGATCCCCCTCGACGACGACACGGCCATCGCGGATCGGGGGGCGGTCGACGGGAACCACCCAGGAGGCCGCGAGGGTCACCCTGCCCATCCGCCCACTATAACGGAGGGCGTCTGATATAGACTGACCCACGGGGCTTGCGGTCTCACCGGGCGCTCACCGAGGACGGAGCGCCCACGTGAAGCACGTGAAGAACGACGGAGAGCCACGATGCGCACACATCTCGTCGTCGCCCTGCTCGCGGCTGCCGGGGCCACGCACCTCCCGGCGCAAGATCCGCGAGCGGGCACGGACCAGGAGCCTCCCGCCCCCAGCTTCCCCGCCGAGGTCGAGCAGGTCGTGGTCGACGTGGTGGTCACCGACAAGGACGGCCACCCCGTCACCGGGCTCGCCCGAGAGGACCTGATCGTCACCGAGGACGGCGTCCGGCAGAGAGTGGAGAGCTTCGAGGCCATCGAGCTCCCGGCCGAGCCCGCCCCGATGGCCCCGCCACCGCCTCGGATCTCGGTCAACACCACCCCGGAGGCCCAGAGGGGGCGCACCTTCGTGATCGTCTTCGACGACACGAACATCACCCCCTTCCGGGCGCGGGACGCCAGGGACGCGGTCGAGAGCTTCCTGGTGAACGGGGTCCGCGAGGGAGACTACGTCACCCTGATCTCGACCTCGGGCGAGGCCTGGTGGACCTCCCGAATGAACGCGGGCCGGCAGAAGCTCCTCGAGATCGTTCAGCGACTCCAGGGGCTCTACACCCCTGACCGATCACCGGATCGCGTGACCGACTGGGAGGCCATGCGCATCCACGTCTACCACGACCGCAACGCCGGGGTCCAGGTCTACCGGCGTCTCCAGGAGCATGGAGTGGTCCTCGAGCGTCCCGCAGGGGGGCGTCCCACCGTGGAAAGCATGGCCGACGATCCCTACGTGACCTCGCGGGCGGCCGAGGTCTACTACCAGGCCCAGGTGCGGAACCGGACCACGCTGGACGTCCTGGAGCGGGCCTTGAACGGACTGGCGGAGGGGCGGGGGCGCAAGTCCCTGATACTGGTCTCCGAGGGCTTCATCTACGACCCCAACATGCCGGAGTTCAGGGCCGTCAACGACGCCTCCCGACGTGCCAACACCGTCATCTACTTCGTCAACGC
>JAJDNS010000030.1 GCA_022340585.1 Acidobacteriota bacterium | reverse complement strand
AGGGCGGTGGTGATGGCCTCGGTGAGGACCTTCGGGGCGCGCGCCGAGCGCTTCAGGAACTCGAGCGCCCCGAGCCCGTACAGGGGGGCCGCCGTCATCCCCAGGGCGGCACCCCCGGAGCGGCTGGTGGCCTCGTCGTACATCTGGCCGGGGGAGATGCCGGCGGCGGTGAGCGCCGCCACCACCGCCCCCCCGGAGATGCCCACGTAGAGGTCGAGATCGAGGACGGAACGGCCGAGGAGCTCGTCGAGGGCACGGAGGCAGCCGATCTCGTAGACGGCACCGGTCACCCCGCCGCCGGCGCAGACGAGCGCGACCTTCTTGCGGCGCGGTGGGCCCTTCTTCGACCTCCGGGCCTTGCCGGCGGATGGCACGGTCAGCCTCCTCGCGAGGCAGTGTACGTTGCCCCGGTACCGGGGTCACCCCCCACTCGGACCGCTACGTCTCGAAGCGGTCGATCTTCCGCGAGAGCTGGGCCACCTTCCGGGTGAGGGCCTGGACCTCCTGGCGGCTCGGGATGTTGAGGGCAGCGAGAGCCCGCTGAACCGCGTCGTCGAGCATGCGAGTGGCCGTCCGCTGCTCATTCCTGACCAGCTTCTGGATCTCGCCGATCCCGTTGTCGATCTGCCTGGAGGCGGTCCGCAGCTCCCTTTCCACGGCCTGGTTCCACCTCTTCAGGTGCCTGGCGACGTCGCGGGTGTCGATGCCGAGACGTCTGGCCAGTGCGGTGAGCTCCTTCTCGGCCCGGCGCTCGGCGAGAGTGAGATTGCGCCGGAGGACCTTGGCCTCCCTCCGGGCTCCCGTCGTCGCCTTGCGGGCGGTGGCGCGGGTCTTCTTCACCGCCCGGCGCAGGTCCTTCTCGAGAGCGCTCCCGGCCCGGCTCCCGGCGCCCCGCGCGTTCTTCTCCACACGCTCCAGTCGCCGCGTGGCCTTCTTGCGAGCCGTCGGCTGGACCTTGCGGGTGGACCGTCGGCTCGTCGTCGCTGTCTTCTTCGCCGGAGCCTTCTTCTTGGCCGCCATGGAACTCCTCCTCACTTCTTGAGTCCCCGGGCGCCCGAGGCGCGCTTCGGGGACGATCGCTGCTTGCGGGGCGCGGGCTTCTTCGACCGCCCCTCGAAGACGTGGAGGCCGGTGCGCAGGACCCCCAGAGACACCCCGGCCGCACCCTCGCCCATGGCCAGAAGGCCGCGCAGGCGGGCCTCGAGCCCGGACTGCGCCTCGTCCACCAGACGGTGCACGAGCTGGCCGATCTCCTCGCGCAGGACCACGGCGTCCTCGAGGCTGGGGCGTCCCGAGGCGAGGAAGCGGCCGGCGATCTTCTCGGCCTCGTCGCCCGCGCGGCCTGCGGCCTCGGCCGGCCCGGGCCACTCTCCCCAGTCCGAGGCCGGGCCTCCCGCGAGCCGGATGAGACGGGTGAGGACCTGGCGGGGGACGCGGGCGGTCCGTTGTCGGACGCCCTCGAGAAGGGCCTGGGCGAGGATGAGGTTGGTCAGGTCCTCGCTCGTGCCCTGGTCCAGGACCTCGATCTCCTGGCCGCTGGCCACGAGGGCGACGATGTCGTCGAGGGTGACGTAGCGGCGGGCGGCGGCGTCGTAGAGCTTGCGATTCGCGTAGCGCTTCACGACGCGGGGCCGGGAGGGGCCGGTCGGGGCCTTCGCTTTCACCTCTGCATTGTAACGCGCTGCGTCATAGGCAAGCAAGTCATGACGCAGGACCGCACACCCGAGGAAGGCGTCAGGGGTGGGTGTCGAGGTGGAGGGAGAGCCGCTCCACTGGCGGGACCGGCGGGACGCGGCGTCGGTGAAGGACGAACAATACCCCGCCCAGGATGCCCAGGAGTACAGCGACGGCGAGCATGACCCCGGCGAGCTTGAACGAGCCCAGAACGACCCCCACGAGGTCGAAGGTGGGCTTCTCCACCTTGACCCAGGTGACGACCGGCTCCTGCAGCGACAGCATGCTCAGCGGGATCCGCTCCCACCGCCCACTCTAGAACGGTCACGAGAGCTGGTCAATTTCCGCGTCTGGGTGCGGTTCAGCGACTCCAGGTAGGACTTGACGCCACCGAACAGGCTCTCCGCGAGAAGGTCCCGGTAGGCCGACGTCCTGAGTCGGCGCTCGGTCTCGGGGTTGGAGACGAAGGCGAGCTCGGCCAGGACGGCGGGCATTTCGGCACCGATGAGGACGTAGAAGGGGGCGGTGTGCACCCCCCGGTCCTGAACGTTGTGGGTCCGCCGCACCCCCTTCACCATCGCCTCCTGCACCGACGTGGCGAAGTCCCGGCTCTCGTCGATCTTGCTGTTCAGGGTGATGGCCTTGACCAGGTTCTGCAGGTCCTTGAGGGTCCCCTCGGAGATCGCGTTCTCCCGGGCCGCCACCGACTCGGCGTGACGGCTCCGGGCGAAGCTGAGGAAGTAGGTCTCGATGCCCCGGGCCTTGGAGCTCTTCACCCCGTTGGCGTGAATGGACAGGAAGAGGTCGGCTCGCTTCGTGTTCGCGATGGCGGTCCGCTCCTCGAGAGGGACGAAGACGTCGGTGGAGCGGGTCATGACGACCTCGGCCCCGAGCTCCTTGTGGACGAGGCGCTGGAGACGGAGGGCGACGTCGAGAACGAGGTCCTTCTCCTGCAACCCCTTGCGCCCGATGGTGCCGGGATCGTGGCCCCCGTGGCCGGGGTCGATGACGATGCGACGCGCGCCGAGGCCCAGCTGCCGTGCGAGGCTGTAGCTGCCGGCGCGGTTGGCGGTCGGGGGAGCGGGAGGCGGCGGAAGCGGCATCGAGGGGGAGGGCGGAGGCAGCGCGGCGGCGACCGCGCCGGGAGGGGTGGGGGCTTCGGCCGGGGCGGATCCGCCCCTCGCGGCCGACTGGGGAGGTGAGGCGGCGGGGCCAGGGACCGCCGGGGGAGCGGGCGCTCCGGCGGCCGCGTCGGCCAGCGTGGCGGGGGGCTTCGGCCGGCCCTTCACGTCGATCACGAGCCGGGGCGGGGAGTCCAGGTAGAAGACGCTGTGCTCCCAGGCTCCCTTGAAGTCGAGGACGACCCGCACCCGGTCCGGGCGGTTCTGGGCGATGCGCACGCGTTCGAGGAGGCCATCGCCGACCGGAAAGACCCGCCTCTCCAGGTTCGGGTGCAGGCGGGTCCCGAGCAGGTCGATCCAGAGCCGCTCCGGGCTCCCGACGCGGTCGGAGTTGAGCTTGACCCTGGCCTCGAGGTCCAGGACCACCCGGGTGGAGGACGTGCCGCTCCAGAACCGCAGATCGAACACCCGGGCGAGGCCCGGGGGCGGGGGAGCGGGCACCCGGGTGGCCGGCGCCTTCTGCTGCATCAGCGTCTTGACCTTCGAGGCGCGCTTGCCCCGCGGGAAGGTGGCCAGGTAGGACTTGCCGGCCCGGACCAGGCGTGGGCGCTCCCCGCTGTCTCTCTCGATCTCGACCACCGCCCACAGCGCGTCGTCCCCCAGGCTGCTGGAGGGGTACTCCTTGACCAGCATCCGATACGCGGCGACGGCGTCGGACCGGTAGTGCTCCGACTGGAAGCGACCCGCCATTGCGCGGTAGAGGTTGCCGACGGCGAGGAGAGAGTTGTCGCAGTAGCCACTGCGCGGGTAGCGCGCGACGACCTTCCGGTAGGCCAGGACGACCTTCTCCCACTCCGCCCGCTCGCGCTGGAGCTTCGTCGATTTGTGCAGCCGGGCCTCGGCGGCCTGGGCCTGACCGTACAGTGTTCGAGCCGGCTTCCCGGAGGCAGCAGGGGAGGCCGAGGGCAGGGCGAGAAGGCACAGGCCGAGGAGCGCCGTAGCGACCGCGCTGTGGATCCTGCCCCTCATCTCACTTCGGCCAGCTGTCCACCGTCTCGTAGTAGTCCTTGGCGACCAGGATCTCGCGCGGCTTCGACCCGTCGGCGGGCCCGATGATGCCGTCGCGCTCCATCATGTCCACGAGGCGACCGGCCCGCGAGAAGCCGATGCGGAATCGACGCTGGAGCATGCTCGTGGAGGCCTGCCCGTTCTGCACCACGAAGCGAACCGCCTCGTCGAAGAGCTGATCGCGGTCCGAGACCTCCATGGCCTCCGCGGACTTCTCCGGCTTCCCGACGCTGTCGTCGTAGGTGGGATCGCCCATCTTCCTCAGGAACGACGTGAGGCGGGCGATCTCGTGCTCGGTGACGTAGCCGCCGTGGATCCTCGTGAGCCGGGCGCTGCCCGGGGGGAGGAAGAGCATGTCGCCCTGCCCGAGGAGCTGCTCGGCGCCAATGGAGTCGAGGATGGTCCGGCTGTCCACTCTCGCCGCCACCCGGAAGGAGATACGGGAGGGAAAGTTGGCCTTGATGAGGCCGGTGATCACGTCCACCGAGGGGCGCTGGGTGGCGAGGATCAGGTGGATGCCCACCGCGCGGGCCATCTGGGCCAGCCGGGTGATGGCCTCCTCGACCTCGTGGGCGGAGACCATCATCAGGTCCGCGAGCTCGTCGATGACGACCACGATGTAGTGGAGGGGCTTGAGCTCCTCGCCGGTCTCCTCGCTGGTGGCCCCCTCCTCCGCGCGAAGGATGTTGTTGAACTGCTCGATGTTGCGCACCCCCTCGGAGGCCAGCATCCGAATGCGCCGCTCCATCTCGGTGACCGCCCACTTCAGCACGTTGGCGGCGATCTTGGCGTCGGTGACCACGGGGGTCAGGAGGTGGGGGATGTCCTCGTAGACCCCGAGCTCGAGGCGTTTGGGGTCGATGAGGATCAAGCGGACCTCGTCCGGCGTCGAGCGGAAGAGGATGCTCGAGATCATGCAGTTCAAGCCCACGCTCTTGCCGGTCCCGGTGGAGCCGGCGATGAGGAGGTGGGGCATGGCCGCGAGGTCGGTGACGCAGGCGTCGCCGTTGACCGCCTTGCCCAGGGCCAGCGGAAGGCGACCGGAGGCTCGTCGAAAGGTGTCGGTCTCCAGGAGCTCGCGGAGGTAGATCGTCTCCCGCCTCTCGTTCGGTATCTCGATCCCGACGTTGCCCTTGCCGCTGACCCGGTCGATGCGGATCGACTCGGCCTCGAGGGCGAGGGCGAGGTCGTCGGTGAGGCCGACGATCTTGGAGTACTTGACTCCGGCATCGGGCTTGAACTCGTAGGTGGTGACCACCGGGCCCGGGTGGATCTCCTTGACCGTGCCCAGGACCCCGAACTCCCCGCACTTGGCCTGGAGGATTCGTCCTCTCTCGAACAGCCGGTCGTTGTCCACACCGGCGTTGCCCCTGGCCTCGTCGAGGATGGTGACCGGCGGGAGCACGGTGTCCGGGGTGACGTCCGGGACCTTCCCCACGCCACGGGTGCGTCGTCGGCGACGCGTGGTCGGCTTCCGCGCGTCGGGACCGTCGTCGTCGTCCGGGGCGTCGGTCTCGGGGGTGGCGAAGGGCAGCGCCCTCTGGGCCGGAGACCGCACGACCGGCGTGTTGAGGGGCAGGTCCAGAAGGCTCTGGTCGCCCTCCTCGCCGAGGGGATCGAGGTTGTCCGAGGGTTCTCGCGGGGCCTCGGCCGACCCGGCGACCTTGACCCGGCGGATCCGGGGAAGGCCGAGGCCGCCGTCGGCGCCCTCTTCCCGGGACTGCGTGTGCTTGCGGATGACCTCCCGCCGCATCCGCTCCTTGCGACGGGTCTCCCGGTAGTGGGCCCAGGCGGTGCGCAGCGCCTGGAGGCGGCCGAGGAACCGACCGCCCACCGCGTGGAGCACGGAGGAGAAGGAGAACTGGGTGGCGAGGATGAGGGCGACGAAGAGGCTGGTGGCGGCGACGATGTAGGCCCCGGTGCGCGAGAAGTCGCCCACCAGGATCCCGGCCAGAAGATCACCCACCGCGCCCCCGGCGCGAACGGGCTCGGAGTCGATGGTGACGGTGCCGAAGCTGAGGGAGAACAGCGCGGTCAGGGAGAGCAGGAAGAGCAGGACTCCGACGGCCTTGGTGTACGGGGCCTCGATTGGACGGAACCAGAAGAGCTTCCACCCCAGCAGGCCCAGCACCACCGGAATCAGGTAGGCGGCGAACCCGAACAGCTGCCGGACCAGCAGCTCGGCCAGGAACGCGCCAAAGGGCCCGATGAAGTTTCGGGCCGGCCCCGCACCACCAGCCTTGAAGAAGGGGGCGGGGTCACGGGGACTGAAGGTCGCGAGGGCGATGAGAAGCATGAGGGCGACGGCAAAGGCGAGCAGCCCCAGCAGCTCCGCCCCTCGTCTCGATCTGGTGCGCGGCTTGGCCATCGTCCTTCTGTCTCAGACCTCCATGATCACCGGGACCACCAGGGGGCGCTGCTGCGTGCGCTTGCGGAGGAAGCGCCGGAGCGCCTGGCGGACCCTCTCGCGCGTCGCCTCGATGTCCAGACGCTCCTCCCCCGGCCTCGCCTCGATGGTCTCGGCGAGGAGCCGTCCCGCCTCCTCGTTGAGGCTGGCTGCTTCCTGGCCCTCGGCCACGCCGCGAGTCACGATCTCGGGCGCTGACTCGAGCCGCCCGGTCTGGCGGTCGACGACGATGATGGGGACCACCACGCCCTGCGCGGAGAGGTGCCGCCGGTCCCGCACCACCAGGTGCTCCACCTCGCCCACGCCGCTGCGGTCGAGAAGGGTCCGGCCGGCGGGCACGCGGCCCTCCTTCCGAGCCCCGTGAGCCGAGAAGCTGACCACATCCCCGTCCTCGGCAACGAGGACGTTGTCGGCCGGGAAGCCGGCGGAGGCGGCGAGGCGGGCGTGCTGGGCCAGCATGCGGTACTCGCCGTGGACCGGCACGAGGTGCCGGGGGCGTGCTCGTCGGAGCAGCTCGAGCAGGTCCTCCCGGTTGCCGTGGCCGGAGACGTGCACCTTCTCCAGGCCCGGGTGGACGACGTCGCAGCCGAGGCGGAAGAGGTTGCCGATCAGGCGGGAGACCGCGCGCTCGTTGCCGGGGATGACCCGGGCCGAGAGGACCACGGTGTCGCCGGGCCCCGCCGAGATCTGCCGGTGCTCGGCGAGGCTGATCAGGGACAGCGCCGAGAGGGGCTCGCCCTGGCTCCCCGACACGAAGACCAGGGAACGGTCCCCGGGTCCGCCTTGGAGCTCGTCGGTTCCGAGGCGGGTGCCCTCCGGGACCTGCAGCAGGCCGAGGTCGATGGCGACACCGGCGTTGTCCACCATGCGTCGCCCGAGAAACGCCACCTTACGGTCCGCGCGGGCCGCGGCGTCGGCGACACGCTGCATGCGGGGGATGGAGGTGGCGAAGCAGGACACCAGGACCCGGCCGCGGGTGCGCGAGATCACGTCCTCGAACGCGGGCACCACGTCGTCCTCGCCGCCAGTGACGCCCCGTCGCTCGGCGTTCGTGCTGTCGGAGAGGAGCGCCAGCACTCCCCGGTCTCCCCAGCGGGAGATCGCCTCGAGTTCAGTGCGTTCCTCGGGCGGGGCGCCAGCGTCGATCTTGAAGTCCCCGCCGGCCAGGAGTACGCCGGCCGGGGTCTCGATGGCGAAGGCGAGGTTGTCGAGCACGCTGTGAGCCACCCGGATCGGGTGGACACGGAAGGGGCCCACCTCGATCGCCTCGCCGGGGGCGACGGTGCGGAGGTCGGCGGAGACGCCCCGCTCCTGCAGCCGCTTGCGGGCGAGCCCCAGGGTCAGTCGACTGCCGTAGACGGGAGCCGGGGCGGCCTGCAGTGCGAAGGAGAGGGCGCCGATGTGGTCCTCGTGCCCGTGGGTGAGGAGGATCCCCCGGAGCCCATCCTTGCGCTCGGAGAGATACCCGAAGTCGGGAACGATCGAGTCGACGCCGGGCATCTCGGCCGGAGGGAACAGCATCCCCGCGTCCAAAAGGAGAAGGTGATCCTCCCACTCAACGACCATGGCGTTGAGTCCAAACTCCCCGAGCCCGCCGAGCGGAACGATGCGAAGAGGACTGTAGTCGTTCGGACCGTCTGCCTGAGAGCTCAAGCCCGCTTCAACCTGCCTTCAGCGCGCGCCACAGCGCCACGAATTCCACAACCGATAGTGTCTCCGCTCGACGCGACCCCTCGAGGTTGAGCAACCTCAAGTATTCCTTGAGGTTAGGATAGCTATCTTGCAGGTTGTTTTCAAGAGTCCGACGGCGGCGAGCGAACGCCTGCTTCAAGAACACCTCGAAAGCCTGGAGATCGGCCACCTCGGCCCGCGCCTCCTCCCGGAACCGAGCGCGGAGAAGCGCCGACGACACCCGGGGAGGGGGCCGGAAGGCCCCCGGGGGGAGCTTCAGGGGAAGGTCGACGTCGGCCCACAGCGCATAGAGGATCGACAGGATCCCGTACTCCCGGGAACCCGGCGGCGAAGCGATGCGCCGCGCCACCTCTTCCTGGAGCATCACGTGGGCGTCGCGCACGTGATCGTGCAGATCGAGGATGCGACGCAGGAGCGGGCTCGAGACGTAGTAGGGAAGGTTGCCCACGAGGCGGCCGTCGGGGGGGACGAGCGAGCGGAGGTCCTCCTTCAGGGCATCCCCCTCGACAACCTCCACGTTGGCGGGGGCGGTGGCGCGCAACCGGCGCGCCAGGCGACCGTCCAGCTCCACCGCCACGACCCGCTCCGCACGCTCCGCCAGCGGCTTCGTGAGCGCCCCTTCCCCTGGCCCGATCTCCAGGAAGACCTCGTCTCTCGCCGGGTCCACCACCCCCAGCAACGCCCCGACCCCCGCCCCTTTGAGGAAATGCTGCCCAAGCCTCCGCGGCATGAGGCAGGGTAGCTCAGGAGCACGGGGTCTGGCCCCGTTTTGTTGCGCCGCCCCGCCGCTCTCGCTCGCGGTGCAATGAAACGGGGCCTGGCCCCATTTCGTTGTTCCCTCTCCCTTCGCCCCGCGCTGGACTCCCGATCCTCCAAGGCTACGTTCGGGACCTGACCCCCTTCCGCCCGTGCTAGCCTTGGCCCCGCATGCCCGGCTCCCTTCACGTCGCCTACATCACCCCCGAGATGGTCCCGTTCCTGAAGACGGGAGGACTGGCCGATGTCTCCGCGGCACTGCCCAAGGCACTCGCCCGCCTCGGCTGCCGTGTCACCGTGGTGCTGCCGCGCTACGGGTCGATCACCTTGCCCCCCGGGGAGTTCCGGGGGCAGACGGAGGTCCCCGGGGGCGGCACCACCGGGTACTTCGTGGCTCGGACCGACGACGGGGTGGAGGTGGTGTTCGTCGAGCACCCTCCGTTCTTCGACCGGCCGAGGCCCTACGGTTGGGACGACGACCCCCTTCGCTTTGCCCTTCTCGCCCGCGCCGGTCTCGAGTACTTCCGCACCCGGGGCGAGCGCCCGGACGTCTTCCACGCCCACGACTGGCAGACGGGGCTGGTGCCCGTCGACCTGAAGGCCCTCTACTGGGACGACCCCACCCTGCGCCGCACGGCCAGCGTGTTCACCATCCACAACGTGGCCTACCAGGGAGTGTTCGGGACGGACGTCCTCGGCGTCCTGGGGCTTCCCGGCCATCTCGGGGCACCCTTCGCCCTGGGGTACGGCGGCGGGATCAGCTACCTGAAGGGCGGGACGGAGTTCGCGGAGATGGTCAGCACCGTCTCCCCGAGCTACGCCCACGAGATCCAGGGAGACGAGCACGGCTTCGGTCTCCAGGAGACGGTCCGATCACGGTCCGAGGACGTGGTCGGCATCCTCAACGGCGTGGACTACGAGGTGTGGGATCCGTCGGCGGACCCCTACATCGTCGAGCGCTACTCCCCCGACGACCTCGCCGGGAAGGGGCGGTGCAAGGGCGATCTCCTCGCCGCCTTCGGGCTGGCCCACTCGCCCGACCTGCCGGTGGTGGGGGTGACCTCGCGCCTCGTCTGGCAGAAGGGCTTCGATGTCGTGGCCGGGGCGTGGTGGGACCTGCTCCAGCGCCCGGTGCGGATGGTCGTGCTCGGGACCGGTGACGAGGGGGTGCAGGCGGGACTCGCCGGCCTGGCCCAGCGGGAGCCGGAGCGGTTCGCGGTGCGGTTCACCTACGACGAGGACCTGGCCCACCGGATCATGGCCGGGGCCGACATGTTCCTGATGCCGTCGCGCTCCGAGCCCTGCGGTCTCACCCAGATGTACGCGCTACGCTACGGCACAGTCCCCATCGTGCGCTCGACCGGCGGCCTCGTCGACACCGTCGAACCCTGGAATCCCGCGACCGGGGAGGGAACGGGCTTCCGTTTCGACCACGCCGACGGCACCGGCCTCATCTGGGCCCTCGACCAGGCCCTCGACGCCCACTCCGACAGGGAGGGGTGGGAGAGGCTGATGCGGAACGGGATGGCGAAGGACTTCTCCTGGGAGCGCTCGGCCCGGGAGTACGTGGACGTATATCACCGGGCCCGGGAGAAGGTCTGAGCCGGAGGAGCAGGAGCCATGTCCGAGACCATCGAGGTGTTCACCGACCAGAACTGGCAGGCGGAGGTCCTGCAATCGAAGGCGCCAGTGCTGGTGGACTTCTGGGCCGAGTGGTGCGCCCCCTGCAAGGCCATGGTCCCCGACCTCGAGGCGATCGCCGGAGAGTACGCGGGGCGCGTGCGAGTCGGCAAGCTGAACGTGGAGGAGAACGCCACCGTCCAGGGGGAGTACGCGATCATTTCCCTCCCGACGCTCCTGGTCTTCAAGGGTGGCCGGGTCGCCGATCAACGGGTGGGAAAGATGAACCGCGCCCAGCTGGCGAAGCTCCTGGACGAAGTCCTGGACTGAACGGAGTCTGCGGCGGGGGCGTTCACTTCATCATCGGGATCCGGACGCCGCGCTCGCGGGCGACCTCGATGGCGCGATCGTAGCCGGCGTCCACGTGGCGCATGACGCCGGTGCCGGGATCGGTGGTGAGGACCCGGCGGAGGCGCTCCTCGGCCCCGTCGGTGCCGTCCGCGACCACCACCATGCCCGCGTGGATGGCGTAGCCCATCCCGACCCCTCCGCCGTGGTGGACCGACACCCAGGTCGCTCCGGCGACGGCATTGAGGAGGGCGTTGAGTATGGGCCAGTCGGCCACGGCGTCGGAGCCGTCCCGCATGGCCTCCGTCTCCCGGTTGGGGGAGGCGACCGAGCCGGCGTCGAGGTGGTCGCGGCCGATGACGATGGGGGCCTTCACCTTCCCGGAGCGCACGAGCTCGTTGAAGACGAGGCCCATCTTCGCCCGCTCGCCGTAGCCGAACCAGCAGATGCGGCAGGGGAGTCCCTGGGGCCTCACCCGCTCACGGGCGAGGGTGATCCAGCGGGCGAGGGAGCGGTCCCCGGGGAAGGTCTCGAGGACGGCCTCGTCCGTGGCGGCGAGGTCGTCAGGGTCTCCCGACAGGCACGCCCACCGGAAGGGCCCCTTGCCCTCGCAGAACAGGGGGCGAATGTAGGCCGGGACGAACCCGGGGAAGTCGAAGGCATTCTCGACCCCCGCTTTCTCGGCCTCCGCGCGAATGTTGTTGCCGTAGTCGAACACGACCGAGCCCGCGGCCTTCAGGTCGAGCATGGCCTGGACGTGCTCGCCCATGCTGCGCCGGGCCTCGGCCATGTACTTCGAGGGGTCGCTTTTCCGCAGGGCCAGGGCGGCCTCGTAGGTCATGCGGTTGGGGACGTACCCGTTCAGGGGGTCGTGGGCGCTGGTCTGGTCGGTGACGAGATCCGGCTTCAATCCTCGCCTCACGATCTCGGGAAGGACGTCCGCGGCATTGCCGAGGAGCCCGATGGAGAGGGGACGCTTCTCGGAGACGGCTTTCCGGGCCTGGGCCAGGGCGTCGTCGAGCTCCTCGCTCATGACGTCCAGGTAGCGGTGCTCGAGGCGGCGCTCGATGCGGTGGCGGTCCACCTCCACCGCGAGCATCACGCCCTCGTTCATCGTGGCGGCGAGCGGCTGGGCGCCTCCCATCCCCCCGAGGCCGGCGGTCAGGACCAGACGCCCCGCGAGCGTGCCCCCGAAGTGCTGGCGGCCGGCCTCGGCGAAGGTCTCGTACGTTCCCTGCAGGATCCCCTGGGTGCCGATGTAGATCCACGAGCCTGCGGTCATCTGGCCGAACATCATCAGGCCCTTGCGGTCGAGCTCGTAGAAGTGCTCCCAGGTGGCCCAGGCGGGGACGAGCATGGAGTTGGAGATGAGGACACGAGGCGCGTCGGCGTGGGTGCGGAAGACCCCCACCGGCTTGCCGGATTGCACGAGGAGGGTCTCCTCGTTCCCCAGCTCCCGCAGCGAGCGCACGATGGCGTCGTAGCACTCCCAGTTGCGGGCGGCCTTGCCGATCCCCCCGTAGACCACCAGGTCCTGGGGACGCTCAGCGACCTCGGGGTCGAGGTTGTTCATGAGCATGCGGAGGGCGGCCTCCTGCTGCCAGGACTGGCAGGAGAGGGTGGTCCCCCGGGGGGCGCGAATGTCGGGTCGGGTCACATCAGCCATTTCGGTTCGTCGTCGCTTTCGTCGTCAGTCCCGGGGTCGGGCGGCCGGCCCCGTGAGGCCCGACCTCCCTCGACGACACGGAAGCGGCTCCGTGCCTTCGATCGGGTCCAGGAGGGGGAGCGCGAGAGCGGGCGACTCTGCCACCACCGCTCCAGCCAGCCCGAGAGCAGGAGGAGGATCGCCCCGGCCCCCAGCGCGTAGGGCCAGTTGAGGTCGAAGCGCAGGGCGGCGCCCAGGAGGGGCAGGCCCACGAGGGCTAGGAGCACGGCTCCGGCGACCCACGGGGCTCGACGGCGCAGGGGGGAGAGGGGACTCATGGGCGGTGGCGGCCTCCTTCGTCCTCCAGCCTACCGCAGACTCCCTCCGCCGCGGCCAGGATCTCCCCGGACGCGATGAGCTCGGCGGCCGCCTCGATGTCGGGGCCCAGGATCCGGTCGGTCTCCCGGGCCGCGACCAGGGCCCGCAGGCGTTCGTGAACGGCCTCGAGAGCCGGCGAGGTCCGCAGGGGACGGCGAAACTCGAGGGCCTCGGCGGCGGCGAGGAGCTCGACCCCCAGGACCCGCCGGGTGTTGGCCACGATGGCCGCCGCCTTGTGGGCGGCGGTCACGCCCATGGAGACGTGGTCCTCCTTGCCCGCCGACGTGGGGATGGAGTCCACGCTGGCGGGGTGGGCCAGCGCCTTGCTCTCCGAGGCGAGGGCGGCGGCGGTCACGTGCCCCATCATGAGGCCGGACTGGAGCCCGCCGTCCCGGGCCAGGAAGGCGGGAAGGCCGGAGGAGAGCGCCGGGTTGACCAGCCTCTCCGTCCGCCGCTCGCTGATGGCCCCGAGCTCGGCGGCGACGATCGCGAGGATGTCGGCGGCCAGGGCCACGGGCTGACCGTGGAAGTTCCCCCCGGAGAGGATCTCCCCGGTCTCAGCGAAGATCATGGGGTTGTCGGTGGCCGAGTTCATCTCGACGGTCACCGTCTCGGTGACGAAGTGGAGGGTGTCACGCAGGGCCCCGTGGACCTGGGGCATGCACCGCAGGCTGTAGGCGTCCTGGACCTCCCCGCAGTCCCGGTGGGAGGCCCGTATGGCGCTGCCCTCGAGGAGCCGGCGCAGGCACCGGGCGGAGGTGGCCTGTCCGGGATGGGGGCGTGCGGCGTGAATGCGCTCGTCGAAGGCCACGTCGGTGCCCAGGAGTGCGTCGAGGGTCAGGGCTCCGACCACGTCGGCGGTGCGGGCGAGACGCCAGGCCTCGGCCAGGGCCAGGCCCGCCACCGCGGTCATGAGCTGGGTGCCATTGATGAGGGCCAGGCCCTCCTTGGGCTCGAGGGTGACGGGCTCCAGCCCCGCCGCCCGCAGGGCCTCGGAGCCATCCAGGATCCGGCCCTCGAAGCGACACTCGCCCTCGCCGACCAGGGGGAGGGCGAGGTGGGCCAGGGGGGCCAGGTCCCCGCTGGCGCCCACCGAGCCCCGGGAGGGAACGACGGGGTGGACGCGGCGGTTGAGCATGGCCACGAGGAGATCGAGGGTCTCGGGACGAATCCCGGAGAAGCCGCGGGCCAGGACGTTGGCCCGCAGGAGCATGAGCCCCCGGGTCTCGGCCTCGCCGAGAGGAGGGCCCACGCCGGCGGCGTGGCTCCTCAGGAGGTTGAGCTGGAGCTCGCGGAGGCGGTCGAGGGGGATGTGGACGTCGGCGAAGCTCCCGAACCCGGTGGTGACGCCGTACACCACCGCACCGCGGGCCACCGCGTCGTCCACCACCCGGCGAGCGTCCCCCACCGCCTTCCGGGCCGACGGCAGGAGGACCACGGGCCGTCCCGAGCGGGCCACGTCCTCAAGGCCCGGGAGATCGAGCGCCTGGCCGTCGAGGCCCAGCGGCTCGTGCTCGTTTCCAGGATCCATGCGCTGAAGTGGAAGCGGCGGCAATATAGCACGCGGCCTCGCCTTGCCCCTCTTCCCTGCGGGAAGCTAGAATCGTTCTTTCGCTGGCCCGGCAGAAGGAGAGAAATGGCCGACTGGACACTGGTGACGCGTCAGCTGAGTGGCAAGACCCGGCGCTTCGTGCAATCGACGGTACTGCGCGAGGACACGGGGCCCCTCCTCGCGAAGCGCCAGGGGGACTGCAACCGCTGCGGGGCGTGCTGCAAGATCCTGTTCCGTTGCCCGTTCCTCGGCACCGACGACGACGGCCAGTACACCTGTCGCATCTACAAGATGCGCTTCTCCCAGTGTCGCCTCTTCCCGCTCCGCGCGGCGGACCTGCGCGAGCTCGAGGAGGACTGCAGTTACAGCTTTGAGGCCGAGCCGTTGCGTCCGGCGTCCCTCGCGGACCCGGAGCCCGCCCTCGACTAGCACCGGCCTCCCGGTCGACTCCCCATGCCCAACATCGTGATCGTCGGCGCCCAGTGGGGCGACGAAGGCAAAGGCAAGGTCGTGGACCTGCTCACCCGCAAGGTCCAGGTCGTGGCCCGCTACAACGGCGGGCACAACGCGGGCCACACGGTGATCGTCGGGGACAAGAAGTTCATCGTCCACGTGATCCCCTCCGGGATACTGCACCCCGGCATCCTGTGCGTCATCGGGAATGGGATGGTCGTGAACCCGTCCGCCTTCGAGAAGGAGAAGGACGAGCTCGAGGCCCTCGGGGTCGAGGTGGGGGAGAGCCTGGTGATCTCCGACCGGGTTCACCTGATCCTGCCCCACCACTACGCTCTCGAGGCCCTCTCCGAGGACGCGCGGGGCGCCAATGCCATCGGGACCACCCTCCGGGGAACCGGGCCGGCGTACGAGGACAAGGCCGGGCGGCGAGGCCTCACCATGGGGGACCTCCTGCGTCCCGACGCGCTCGGCGACAAGCTGACCGAGGCGCGTCGTCACTACGAGACCATCTGCCGTGGCTCGGGCCGCGAGCCCGAGGTGGACTGGGACCAGGTGGTGGCCGAGCTACGGGCCTTCGGCGAGCGGCACGGGAGCAAGATCAAGGACGGCTCCCTGGTCCTGAGCCAGCAGATCGCCCAGGGGTACTCGATCCTCTTCGAGGGCGCTCAGGCCACGCTCCTCGACCTCGACCACGGAACGTATCCGTTCGTCACGTCTTCGTCGGCGACGGCGGGGGGTGTTGCGGTGGGCACCGGGGTGCCGCCGTCGCGGATCGACGGGGTGGTGGGAGTGGCCAAGGCCTACTGCACCCGCGTGGGCACGGGACCGTTCCCGAGCGAGGCGGACGAGGCCGGGGTGGAGATCCTGCGCGGGCGTGGGAACGAGTACGGGGCGACCACGGGACGGCCCCGCCGTTGCGGCTGGTTCGACGCGGTGGCCGCCCGCTACGCCACCCGGGTCAACGGCTTCGATTCCCTGGCCATCACCAAGCTGGACGTGCTCGACGAGCTCGACGAGATCCCGGTCTGCACCGAGTACCGGTACGAGGGGCAGACTCTCGGCGAGTTTCCCGCGGACCTCGCGGTGCTCGGGGCTTGCGAGCCGGTCTACGAGGGGCTGGCGGGATGGAAGTCCTCCACCTCCGGGGCCCGGGACTGGGCGGATCTGCCCGAGGCCGCGCGCCGTTACATCGAGCGGCTGTCGGAGCTCGCCCGGGTCCAGGTCGGGCTGGTGTCGACGGGGCCCGACCGGGAGCAGACGATCATCCGGGCCGGGAGCGCGCTGGCGTCCTGGTTCGCCTGAGGACCGAGCCGGCCTGCGGCCGGATGCCCTGGCCAGGGACAACGATCCCGCCATGGCGATGGTGTCCTGGGCAGGCTCGGCCCGGACATGCCGGCGGGGTCGCGTGCTAACATGCCTCGCCGTCCCCGGGGGTGGCCCCTCGTCGCTGCCCTCGAGCCCCGCCGGAGCGCCCGTAGCTCAATGGTAGAGCAAGAGCCTTTTAAGCTCGGGGTTGAAGGTTCGAGTCCTTCCGGGCGCACCACTTCCGCCATCCCCCGCGCCCTCGGCGCAAGTTTTTCGCCCTACATCTGGCGTCATGGCGGGTATGCTGTGGATTCATGGTCCGGACGGACGTGGCGAGGAGTTTGCACCGGTTGAGCGCTGGAAAGGGGTGAGAGAGCATGCCCACCACCGCGGAGAGGCCCAAGCCTTTCCTGCTTCCGCAATACTGCAAGGGCTGTGGCCGCTGCATCGAGGCCTGCGCGAAGCACTGCATCGAGGCCGGAACCGAGATCAACCCGCAAACGGGGCTGGTCCCGGTGGTCATGCATCTCGAGGACTGCTCCGCGTGCGGCCTCTGCATGAGCGCGTGCCCCGAGCCCTACGGGCTCGCTCCGGAGCCCTCTTCCGACTTCGAGCTCGAGGACCCGGCGGCGCTGTTCGGGCCCCGCTCGGTGCCCCTGGAGAAGCCTGAGCCCATCCCCGACACCCTGGTCCCCCTGCCGGCAACGCGCCCCCTCGTGGTCAAGGGGACCTACGCCTCGGCCATCGGCGCTCTGCTGGCCGGCTGCCGGCACTTCTTCGGCTATCCCATCACGCCCTCGACGGAGGGGGCGGAGCTCATGGCCCAGCTACTCCCGAAGCTGGACGGGGTCTTCGTGCAGGCGGTGAGCGAGGTCGCCACCGTCAACATGATGTACGGGTGCGGCGGGGCCGGCCTCCGAGCCACGACCTTCACCTCGTCGCCCGGATTCAGCCTCATGCTGGAGGGCGTCTCGTACATGGTGGGGGCGGAGGTCCCCGGGGTCTTCGTGAACGTCATGCGGGGGGGGCCGGGCCTGGGCAACATCGCTCCCGAGCAGGCCGACATCAAGCTGGCGTGTCGCGGCCTCGGGCACGGCAACACCCACGGCATCGTCCTCACCCCCTCGACGCCGCAGGAGATGCTCGACCTGACCATGCTGGCCTTCGAGCTGTCCTTCCGCTACCGCAACCCGGTCGTCGTGCTGTGCGACGGCTACCTGGGACAGATGACGGGCAAGGTGACCCTCCCGGAGAAGATGACCCGGCCGGGGCTGCCCGACTGGGCGGTCTACGGGGACCGCGCCCACCGTCGGAACCTCATCGTCTCCATCCAGCTCAACGAGACGGACCTCGAAGCCCACAACCACCACCTCGACCGCAAGTACGCCGAGATCGCCGCGAGGGAGCAACGCGCGGATCTCTACCGCTGCGAGGACGCCGAGGTCGTGGTGGTGGCCTGCAACACCCCGGCGCGGATGGCCAAGGGGGCGGTGGAGAGCCTGCGGGACCGGGGCGTGAAGGCCGGCCTGTTCCGGCCGCTCACCTTGTGGCCCTTCCCGGTGCGGCACCTCGAGAGGCTCCTCGGGAGGGCGGAGCGGATCGTGGTGGTGGAGGCGTCGAGTGGCGGGCAGCTCGAGGACGAGCTTCGCCTGGGCCTCAGCAAGGCGGGGCTCGCCCACCCGCCCATCGAGCACGTGCGGCACGCCGGGGGAGTCCTCCCCCAGCAGGCCGAGATCGTCCAGCGCGTGGTCGCCCCCCGCGCCGCGGCGCGCCCGGAGGGGGTGCCGGCATGACCGTCTTCTACGACCGCTTCGAGCGCCACGACCACGGACGGGGTCTGAAGGGGCAGAGCACCCACTACTGCCCGGGCTGCGGCCACGGCCTCGCCCACAAGTACATCGCCGACACCGTGGAGGAGCTGGGCATCCAGGACCGGACCATCGCCATCTCCCCGGTGGGGTGCAGCGTCTTCCTCTACTACTACCTGGACGTGGGAAACAGCCAGGCGGCCCACGGCCGGGCGCCGGCGGTGGCCCTCGGGCACAAGGTCGCCAACCCCGAGTCCGTCGTGATCAGCTACCAGGGGGACGGCGACCTCGCCTCCATCGGTCTCGCGGAGATCATCAGCGTGGCCCAGTCGGGGATCCCGATCACCGTGGTCTTCGTCAACAACGCGATCTACGGGATGACCGGGGGGCAGATGGCCCCCACCACCCTCACCGGGCAGAAGACGACCACCACCCCCTACGGCCGCGGCCGGCTCATGGGCGAGCCGATGAAGGTGGCCGAGCTCATCGCCACCCTCGACGGACCCGTCTACGTGGAGCGGGTGGCGCTGTTCGACTCCAAGCGACGGGTCAGGGCCGAGAAGGCCATCAAGAAGGGCATCCGCCTGCAGGTGGAGAACAAGGGCTTTGCCTTCATCGAGGTCCTCGCCGAGTGCCCGACCCACCTGAAGATGAGTCCCCTCGAGGCGGAGAGGTGGGTGAAGGACAAGATGCTGCCCGTCTTCCCGCTGGGGGTGAAGAAGGACGCGGTGCCGGAGGAGGGTTGGCCGCTGCCCCCGGCCCCGGTCTTCGACGGAGACGCGGTGGCCGAGGTCATCGGGAGCAGGGGTGAGTCCGTCGAGACCTTCTGCAAGGGCTTTCCGAAGACACCATTCGGCAAGGACATCGGGATCAAGCTCGCGGGGGCGGGGGGGGACGGAGCCCAGACCGCGGCGCTGCTCCTCACCCGGGCGGCGATCAACGAGGGCTTCGACTCCACCCACATCCCGAGCTACGGGCCCGAGTCGCGCGGGGGCACCTCCTACGCCGACGTCCGCATCGCCGAGGACGAGGTCCTCTCGCCGGCGGCACCGGAGCCCCACGTGCTGGTGGCCTTCAACGCACCCAGCCTGGCCAAGTTCGGCCCCCACGTTCCCGAGGGCGGGGTGGTGGTCTACGACCGTTCGGTCATCTCCGAGGTGCCGCCCCTGAAGCCGGGGGTGAAGGCGGTGGGGGTCCCCTTCGCCCAGGTGGCTGCCGACCTGGGCAAGATCATCGTGAAGAACATCGTGGCCCTCGGGGCCGTGCAGGAGGCGACGGGGCTCTTTCCCAGGGAGACCTTCCTCGGCGCCATCCGGCAGGCCCTGTCCCACAAGTGCGCGCTGATCCCTCTCAACGAGCAGGCCTTCGAGTGGGGAGGCAAGTACGCGGCGGAGGCCCTGGAGGGGGAGGCATGAGCGAGGTGATGGAGACGCTGACCCCCGAGGAGCGACGGATCGTCCTGGCCTTGCGGGAGATTCCCCCGAGCCCGCTCCGGGAGCTCTATGCGACCCTCGTGGCCGAGCTCACGGACTTCGCGGCGCACCCCACCTGCGGCGAGATGCAGGCAGACGGTGCGCCCTGCACGTCGGCCGAGGCGTCCTGCGACCAGTGCCAGAAGCTGGAGTCCCTGCTCGAGGGCCTCCGGAGCCGACTGCAGACGGGCTGAAGCCGTCGCCCCTGGCGGCGACCACCGGAGGCGGATCAATGGATATCGGCATTCCCCGGGAGGCGCGGCCTCGCGAGCACCGCGTGGCCCTGGCTCCGTCGGGGGTTCGGACCCTGGTTCAGCAGGGACACCGGGTGTGGGTGGAGTCGGACGCAGGCCTCGACGCCGGCCACCCCAACGCGGCGTACGAGTCGGCGGGCGCGGAGATCGCCTACAGCCGGGAGGAGATCCTGGGGCGGGCGAAGCTCGTGGTCACCGTCTACGCGCCGCTGGCCCGGGACTACGGGCTCCTCCAGAAGGATCAGGTCGTCTTCGGGTTCTGGGCCCTGCCGGCCACACGCCCCGAGGACTTCAGGGCGCTCACCGAGAGCGGGGTCACCGCGGTCGGCATCGAGGCCATCGAGGACGAGGACGGCCACGCCCCGGTCCGGACCAGCATGTCGGAGATCGCCGGGAGCCTGGCCGTGACCGTGGGCAGCGGCCTCCTGCTCAACGAGTACGGGGGCAAGGGCATCCTTCTCGGCGGTGTCGCCGGCGTCCCCCCGGCCCACTTCGTCGTCCTCGGGGCCGGGGTGCTGGGGCGGGCCGCGGCCCGGGCCGCCCTCGGCCTCGGAGCCCAGGTGACCCTCCTGGACCGGAGCGTCGCGCACCTGAGAGAGGTGGGCCGTGAGGTGCACGGGGGCTACACCACCATGCTCGCCACCCGTCCCAACATCGAGATGGCGCTCTCCTTCGCCGACCTCGTCCTCGGGGCGGTGGCGGTCAGTGGCCAGCGGGCCCCGGTCATCGTGACCCGGGACATGCTCAAGAAGATGAAACCCCGCACGGTGGTGATGGACCTCTCCATCGACATGGGGGGCTGCTTCGAGACGTCCCGTCCGACGACCCTCGCCAGCCCCACCTACGAGGTGGACGGGATCCTGCACATGTGCGTCCCGAACCTGCCGTCGGTCGCGGCGCGCACCGCGACCAAGGCCTTCACGAACGCGACGCTCCCGTACCTGCAGACGATCGCGGAGCAGGGGATCGACGACGCCCTGCGAGCCCACCCCGACCTTGCCCGGGGGGTGCTGCTCTACCGCGGCCGGTGCGCCAACGAGGAGGTGGCGCGCTCCTTCGACGTCGAGTGGCAGCCGGCCCCCGGGGCCGAGGAGTAGCCGTGGGCTGGACCGAGATCTACCGCGGTCGGGTCACCACGGCGGCCGAGGCAGTGAAGGTGGTCTCCTCGGGAGACCACGTGTGGCTGCACGCGGGCTGCAACAACCCCGAGGAGCTGGTCAAGGCCCTGGTGGGACGGGCGGACGAGTTGGAGGACGTGGAGGTGACCCACCTCCTCACCTTCGGAGCCGCCGACCACGTGGACCCGCGCTACGAAAAGACGTTTCGCCACCGGGCGCTGTTCACCGGCCACAACGTTCGCCAGGCGGTGAACGAGGGCCGGGCCGACTTCGTCCCCGTCTTCCTCTCCGAGATCCCTGCCCTCATCCGGAATCGGACCATCCCGGTGGACGTGGCCCTCATCCAGGTCTCCCCCCCCGACGAGCACGGGTTCTGCTCCTACGGAGTGGGCGTCGAGTGTACGAAGGCGGCGGCGGAGACCGCGAAGAAGGCCATCGCCCTGGTCAACCGGCAGATGCCCCGGTCCCTCGGGGACGCCTTCATTCACGCATCGCGCCTCACCCACGTGGTGGAGGTCGACCGTCCGGTCCTGGAGCTGCCCCAGGTGACGAGGGTGGGGGAGGTGGCCCGGGCCATCGGGAGGAACGTGGCCGACCTCATCGAGGACGGATCCACGCTGCAGATGGGAATCGGTGAGATCCCCGACGCCGTGCTGCTCTTTCTCGAGGAGAAGAAGGACCTGGGAATCCACACCGAGATGTTCTCCGACGGCGTGGTGGAGCTGTTCGAGCGGGGGGTCGTCACCGGGGAGGCGAAGACCCTCCACAAGGGGAAGATCATCTCGTCGTTCGTCCTCGGCTCGCAGAAGACCTTCGACTTCCTCGACAACAACCCGTTCGTCGAGTTCCACCCCACCGAGTACGTGAACGACCCCTTCGTCATCGCCCAGAACGACAAGATGGTGGCCATCAACTCGGCCATCGCCGTGGACATCACCGGCCAGGTCTGCGCGGACTCCATGGGAAAGAACATCTACTCCGGCTTCGGGGGCCAGGTGGACTTCATCCGCGGCGCGGCCCGGTCGAAGGGGGGCAAGCCCATCATTGCGCTCCGCTCCACGGCCAAGGACGACGCCATCTCCCGCATCGTGGACACCCTCATCGAGGGCTCGGGGGTCGTCACCACCCGGGCCGACGTTCACTACGTGGTGACGGAGTACGGGGTGGCGAACCTGCACGGCCGATCGCTCCGCGAGCGGGCCGCGGCGCTCATAGAGTGCGCCCACCCCGACTTCCGTGAGGGCCTGCGGGCCGCGGCCCGGGAGCGGAACCTGCTGTAGCGCGGGAGGTGGCCGGCGGCGGGCGCTCAGCCGGAGGCCCCCGACGCGATCGCGAAGACCCGGGTCGGGTCGCCGGGGTCGACGGGGGGACCGCGACGCATGCGCCGGCTGGAGGCGCCGGGCACGAAGCCCATCTGCGCGAGCATCTCGAGTCCCTCGGTGTTCCGGGCGGGCAGACCGACGAGAACCGCACGCCCGCGCGCGGCCGCGATGGCGGTGGCGATCAGAGCTCGGGCGTCGGCGGGTTCGCGGGCGACACACGGGCTGATGCGAAGGCCGCGATCGGTGGGCGAGGCGAGCAGGGAGGCCACGACGCGCCGTTCCCGGCGCCTCACCAGGGCGAGCTCCGCGACGGAGAGCTTCAGCTCGAGAAACCGCCTCCGGTCGGGACCGACGATCTCGGAATCGAGCGCCGTGACCTCGTCGAGATCGGCGGGTCTCATCGCCTCGGCGGCCGGACCGTCGGGCCGGGGACCCGGACCGGATGCGGGGAGGGCGAGGCGGCAGGATTCGAACTCGTCCTCGAAGCCCAGCTTGCGGTAGAGAGGTATCCCCGGAGGGTCGGCTTCGAGGCGGACGGTCACGGCGCCCTTGTCCCGCAGGCTTTCGAGGGCGCGCTCCATCAGCGCACGCCCGATGCCGCGGCTCCGGAACTCGGGCTCCACGATCAGGTTGCCGATCCACCCACTCGGACCGAAGGAGGTGGTCGTCACCATCCCCACCGGCTCCGGACCGGCCATCGCCACGAAGCAGCCGTCCGGGTCGTGCTCCAGGTAGACCTGGAACTGCTCCCGACTGAGCGCCCACCCTTCACGAAGCTTCTGGTGTTCGACGAAGTCCAGATCGCCGCGCTCGAGGCGCCGGATCCCGGTCAGGGGGCCGCTGTGCGCTGTCATCGAATCACCGGGCCGGAGTATGGGTCTCTCGAGCTCCCGGACGCACCCCCGGCACCGACCAGGGAGCGAGTCAGCGGAAAGCCAGAGTGACGACGGTCATAGCCGGCCGCCTGCGGTGTCGCTGCACAATCGGGTGCATGAGCCACTGGCTGCCGTGGGCGATGGCCGCGCTGGCCCTGGGGGCCAGCCCCCTCCGCGCCGCCGTGCACTACGTCGATCCCGTCACTGGCGACATGGGGGGCGACGGGAGCGCCACCCACCCCTGGAGCACGCTTCAGGAGGTCTTCGAGTACGGCCTGATCGAGAGCTACGCCCCGGCCGGACATCCCCACGAGTACGGGGATCCCCTGGTCGTCAAGAACGCCGGCGCGCCGGTGAAGGCGGGGGACACGATCAAGCTCCGCACGGGCTATCACGGACGGGTCTACGCCGCGGAGTACTACAACGCCGACTACGTCACCATCGAGGCCGAGGAGGGCCACACGCCCACCGTGGCCAACATCGAGCTCCGCTCCGTCTCGAGGTGGATCATCCGCGGGCTGACCGTCAGCCCGAGCTTCGCCGACCCCTACGAGAACAAGACGCTGCTTCAGTTCGCCAGCCACGGCTGGAGCGGTCCCAGCTACGACTGCATCGTCGAGGACTGCACGCTCTACTCGGCGTGGGACACCTCGGGCTGGGCCAGCGACGACTGGAACGACCGCTCGTGCAACGGCATCTCCCTGCCCGGCGACGACATGATCGCGCGGGGCAACTACCTCAAGAACACGAACTTCGCCATCAGCGTCTCCGGAGACCACGCCCTCGTGGAGGGGAACGTGATCGAGAACTTCTCGGGCGACGGGATGCGGGGGCTGGGCGACTACGGGGTGTTCCAGTACAACACGGTCAAGAACCTCTACCTCGTCAACAGCAACCACCCCGACGGCTTCCAGTCGTGGTCGGTGGGCGAGGGCGGCGTGGGCAGTGGGGTGGTGACCGGCATCGTGCTGCGGGGCAACACCTTCCTCAACTTCGAGGACCCGGACCAGCCCTTCCGGGGAAGCCTCCAGGGGATCGGCTGCTTCGACGGGATGTTCGCGGACTGGATCGTGGAGAACAACGTGGTCGTCACCGACCATTGGCACGGCATCACCCTGAGCGGGGCCGTGGACTCCCGGGTGGTGAACAACACGGTGGTGGACATCGACGCTGCCGGCCCCGGCCCTCCGTGGATCCGGGTCGCCGCCCACAAGGACGGCACTCCCTCGGCCCGCTGCGTGGTGCGCAACAATCTCGCCACCGACTTCAGTGTCTCGGGAGAGGGGATGGCCCAGGACCACAACATCGAGATCGATCTCGGCGCCCAGAGCTACGACGACTTCTTCGTCGACTACGTCGGCCGCGACCTCCACCTGAAGGCCGGCAGCCCGGCCGTGGACACCGCCAGCCCCGACCTCGCCCCCGCCATCGACCGCGACGGCGCGCCCCGGCCGGCCGGCGCCGGGTACGACGTCGGCGCCTACGAGCATGGAGCGGCCCTACCCCGGCTGTCGGTCTCCGATGCGACGGCGGTGGAGACCAACTCCGGGACGGTGGTGACGTTCACGGTCACGCTCACCGAATAGCGGCCAGCGATCCTCGACCCACCTGCGCGGCGGGCCTGGGGAGACCGGTGGCCGCCGTTCGATGGGGCGCCGGACGCCCCGGCTCAAGCATCGACACAAAGATCTCGCCATTCGCTTTTTGTTCGCCTATGGTGCCCTGGTCTTTCAGGGGGCAGGAGGGTGTCATGGGCAACCGCGAGTTTCTCATCGCGCGGCGCAAGGCCGAGCGGAAGGCGTTCGTCAACGTGCTGAAGGCCGTTCCCCAGGAGCGGCTGGATTATCGGCCTGACCCGAAGGCCCGGAACGCCGGTGAGCTGGCGTGGGTGATCGTGGCCGAGGAGGCCGACCTCGCCATGCTCCTCGAAACCGGTTCGATGGAGTAGAAGCCCGAGAAGGCGCCCACAACACGGAGCGGTTCCGGAAGGGTGACGTCCACGTCACGCTGCGGTCCCCCAACGGCGAGCCGCTCGTCGGGGTGCCGGTGCAGGTGCGACAACGCCGCCACGAGTTCCTCTTCGGCTGCATCGTCTTCGACCTGGTGTGGGACGACGGGCGGCCACCCCGGCCCGAGCGGTACAGGGAGCGGCTCGAGTAGCTCTTCAACCTCGCGGTCTTCCCCTTCGTCGAGGAGGATATCTCCGAGATCGCCGACTACGTAGAGCAGGCCTTCCGCTGGGCGCACGAGGCGAACCCGGCCGCGAGGCTGATCCTGAACGAGTACGACACCATCGCCCGTCCCGACGTCCGCCAGCGCTTCGTGGCCCTCGTCCGCGAGCTGCAGGCTCGCGGCACACCGGTGTCCGGTCTGGGGATCCAGGCCCACGAGCCGCGCGAGGAGTGGTACCCGCCGAAGGCGGTGTGGGAGACCCTCGAGACCCTGGCGGCGACCGGCCCGCCGCTCCACGCCACGGAGCTTCACCCCCAGTCGTCGGACAAGCCCATCACCGGCGATTGGCGCAACGGGACGTGGACCGAGGACGCCCAGGCCGACTTCACCGAGCAGCTCGTGCGGCTCCTGTTCGGCCACCCCGCGGTGGTCTCCATCAACCAGACCGACGCCTCGGGCGCGGTCTCCTTCCGCGGCTACTTCGGCGAGTACGATCTGCTCATCACGCCGGCAGAGGGCCGGGCCCGGAAGATACCCGTCTCCGTGCGCTCTGACGAAGAGAACCGCTGGACCTTCACCGTCGGCAAGTAGACAGCCGACGACCTCAGGCGGTCGCTTCCTCTTCCGGCTCCTCGGGCAGCTCCCAGACGCCCGTCGTCAGGTAGTCGTGGATGGACGCCGCGGCGGTCCGGCCGGCGCCCATGGCCAGGATGACGGTGGCGGCGCCGGTGACGATGTCGCCGCCGGCGAAGACGCCCTTCTTGGAGGTGCGGAGGCTCTTCTCGTCGGCCTCGATGTAGCCCCACTTGTTGGTGGCCAGGTCCGGGGTGGTGGACTGAACGAGGGGGTTGGGGCCGGTCCCCACCGCGATGATGACCACGTCGAGGGGGATGTGAAAGTCGGAGCCCTCGATGGGCACCGGGCGGCGGCGGCCCGAGTCGTCGGGCTCGCCCAGCTCCATGCGGATGCAGCGGGCCCCGGTGAGCCAGCCCTTCTCGTCGCCGAGGAACTCCACCGGGTGGGTGAGGGTCTGGATCTCCACCCCCTCGTCGCGGGCGTGGTGGATCTCCTCGGCCCGGCCCGGCATCTCCTTCTCGGAGCGGCGGTAGATCATGAAGGTCTTCTTCGCCCCGAGCCGGAGCGCGGTGCGGATGGCGTCCAGGGCGGTGTTCCCGCCCCCGATGACCGCCACCGTCTTGCCCTTGCAGTCGTAGATGGGCTGGTCGTACTCGGGGAACCGGTACGCCTTCATGAGGTTCACGCGGGAGAGGAACTCGTTGGCGGAGTAGACGCCGTTGAGGTTCTCGCCGGGGATGCGAAGGAAGCGGGGGAGCCCGGCGCCGGTGGCCACGAAGATGGCGTCGAAGCCCTCGTCGTTCATGAGCTCGTCGATGGTCACCGTCTGCCCGACGACCACGTTCGTCTCGAACTTGACCCCCATCTTGCGCATGTTGTCCACGTCACGGCGCACGATGTCCTTGGGGAGGCGGAACTCGGGAATGCCGTAGACCAGGACCCCACCGATCTCGTGGAGGGCCTCGAAGACGGTGACGTCGTGTCCCTTCTGGACGAGGTCCCCGGCCGCGGTGAGGGCGGCGGGGCCGCTGCCCACGCAGGCCACCTTCTTGCCGGTGGCCGGGGCCCGGGGAGGCAGGCCGATCTCCCCGGACTCGGCCTCCCAGTCGGCGATGAAGCGCTCGAGGTAGCCGATGGCCAGGGGCTCGAACTTCTTCCCGAGGACGCACGAGCCCTCGCACTGGTCCTCCTGCGGGCACACCCGGCCCGTGATGGCGGGCAAGACGTTGTCCTCTCGCATCTTCGCGGCGGCCGCCTTGTAGTCCTGGCTGAGGACCAGATCGACGAACTCGCGGACCTTGACCCCGACCGGACACCCGTGAGCACACACCGGCTTCTTGCACTCCAGGCACCGGGTGGCCTCGGTCCGGGCCAGCTCCTCGGGGAGGCCGAGGTTGACCTCCTGGAAGTTGCGGGCACGGGCGGCGGGGTCCTGCTCGGGCATGCCCTGGCGGGGGATCTTGACGCGGTCCCTGGGCTTGATCGGGTTGTGGCTCATCCCTCCACCTCGGCGTCCTCCAGCTTGCACCGGTGTCCCGGAACCCGGCCCAGCTCGCTCTCCGGGTCGGCCAGGAAGCGCTCCAGGGCCTCGGTCTCCTGACCACGGTACATGGCGTTGCGGTTCCGCATGACGTCGAAGTCGACCTGGTGGGCGTCGAACTCGGGCCCGTCCACGCAGGCAAACTGGCTCTTCCCGTCGATGCTCACGCGGCAGCCCCCGCACATCCCGGTGCCGTCGATCATGATCGAGTTCAGGCTCACCACGGTCTTGATCCCGTGGGGCCTCGTGGTCTCGGCCACCGCCCGCATCATGGGGATGGGTCCGATGGCCAGGACGTAGTCGATCTTCACTCCGTCGTCGATCAGCTCCTGGAGGGCGTCGGTCACCAGGCCCTTCTGCCCGTAGCTCCCGTCGTCGGTGGTGACGATGACCTCGTCGCTCGCGGCCCGGATCTCGTCCTCCAGGACCACGAGCTCCCGGTTTCGGCCCCCCAGGATCGAGACCACCCGGTTGCCCGCGCGCTTGAGGGCCACCGCGGTGGGGTAGGCGATGGCCGCCCCGACCCCGCCCCCGATCACGACCGCGGTGCCGAAGTCCTCGACCTCGGAGGGCTTCCCGAGAGGTCCCACGACGTCGAGGATGGAGTCTCCGGCCTCGAGGGAGTTCAGGAGCTTCGTGGTCTTGCCAATGCCCTGGACGACGATGGTGATGTCGCCGCGCTCGGGGTCGGAGTCGGCGATGGTGATGGGGATTCTCTCGCCCTGGTCGTGCACCCGGAGGATGACGAACTGGCCCGCCTGGCGCTTGCGCGCGACCCGGGGGGCCTCGATCCGGAAGAGCTTGACGTCGGGGGCGAGGAGACGGGCTTCGTTGATGCGGTACATGGCGCTCGGTTGAAGCAGGAAGCGGGCCAGGTGCCACTCTTTGACCGCTGTTGACACACCCTGTCCGGCCTGAAATCGGACACTGCCAATGTAAGTCCAATCATTTCAATAGCTCGAGGCCGGTACGGGGCTTGCGTAGGAAGCGGGCGTGATGAAGATCCTGCACCATCGGCAGACGCGACACTTTGTCGCCCTTCTGGTGCGCTGCCGCTGTGGCCGGAAGTTTCTGCACCGGCTCGACCGCCCGAAGGTGGCCTGCCTGGGGTGCGGGCGCCTCGATGAGCTGGGGCGCCTCATCGAGCGCCTCCGGGCCGAGCGCGACGCCGAGCGTCGCCGCGTTCCCCGGGCCGCCCGACGGGCGGGCGCGCGCCGCTGAAGCCGGGCCCCGTCGCCGGGTCCGCCGTTCCCCCACGATAGAATGCCTCGGTGAGGCAAGCCGCACGCGTCGCCACCCGGCTGTCGAGGCGGGCCGCGCGAGGGACGAAGCCGGAGCGACTGCGGGACCTGCTGCCCGACGTCTGGGCCCTGGTCCGGCCCCGCCGCGGACTTCTCGTCCTGGGCCTTCTCTTCATGGCCACGAATCGCCTGGCCGGGCTGGTTCTTCCGGGCTCCACCAAGTTCCTGATCGACGACGTCGTCGGGGAGAGGCGGGTGGAGCTCCTGCTGCCGCTGGTGGGCGCCGTGCTGGCCGCGACGGTCGTCCAGGGGCTGAGCTCGTACGCCCTGGTCCAGCTCCTGTCGAAGGGCGCCCAGAAGCTGATCACCGAGATGCGCATACGCGTGCAGGCCCACGTGGGCCGTCTCCCCGTGGCGTTCCACGACGCGAAGAAGACCGGGGAGCTGGTCTCGCGCATCATGAGCGACGTCGAAGGGATCCGAAACCTCATCGGGACCGGTCTCGTGGAGCTCGCCGGGGGACTGCTCACCGCCGCCCTGGCCTTCCTGGTCCTCATGTGGCTGTCCCCGCCCATGACCCTCCTCACCGTGGCCTGCCTGGGGGTGTTTGGCCTGGTCCTGTTCCGAGGTCTCCGGACCCTGCGCCCTATCTTCCGGCAACGCGGCGAGATCTACGCCGACGTCACCGGGCGCCTGACCGAGTCCCTGGGTGGCGTCAGGGTGGTGAAGGGCTACCACGCGGAGGCTCGCGAGGCCGCGGTCTTCGCCGGTGGGGTCCGCCGCATCCTCGACAACGTCTTCCGCACCCTGAGCACGACGTCGCTCCTGTCCCTGGCCTCCACCGTCCTGCTGGGAGCCGGAGGGGCAGCGGTGATGTACCTGGGCGCCCGCGAGATCCTGGCCGGGCGGATGACGGTGGGCGAGCTCTTCACCTACACGATGTTCCTCGGCTTCCTGGTGGGACCGTTCTTCCAGATCGCCGCCATCGGCAGCCAGCTCACCGAGGCCCTGGCCGGACTCGAACGCACCCGGGACATCCTTCGTGAGCAGCCGGAGGACGAGGACCCGCGACGCACGGTGAGCCTCCCGGGGGTCCGGGGCGACGTCACGTTCGAGGACGTGAGCTTCTCGTACACGGGGGAGGGCGAGCCGGTGCTCCGGGGAGTCTCCCTCGAGGGCCGTCCCGGGAAGGCCACGGCCCTCGTGGGGCCTTCCGGGGCCGGCAAGTCGACGATCATCGGCCTGGTCTGTGCGTTTCACACCCCGCAGTCGGGCCGGGTCCTCGTCGACGGCGTGGACCTCTCGACGGTCCGGCTGGACTCGTACCGCCGCCACCTCGGGGTGGTGCTCCAGGAGACCTTTCTCTTCGATGGCACCATCCGTGAGAACGTGGCCTTCGCGCGGCCCGAGGCCGGGGGCGAGGCCGTCGAAGAGGCCTGCCGCCTCGCCCACGTCACCGAGTTCGCCCTGGGCTTTCCCGACGGGTACGACACCACAGTGGGGGAGCGCGGGGTGCGTCTGTCCGGCGGGCAGCGGCAGCGGGTGGCCATCGCCCGGGCGATCCTGGCCGACCCGCGCATACTGATCCTGGACGAGGCGACGTCGAGCCTCGACTCCGAGTCCGAGGCGCTGATCCAGGAGGGCCTGGCCTGGCTCATGGGTGGGCGCACGACCTTCGTGATCGCGCACCGCCTCTCCACCATCCGCCGGGCGGACCAGATCCTGGTGGTGGAGAAGGGGGAGATCGTGGAGCGCGGGACCCACGGGGAGCTGCTGGCCGCCGGCGGCCGCTACCACGCCATGTACACGAGGCAGCACGGGCTGGTCTCGAACCTCTTCCTCGCCCCCGGCGAGGAGGCCCGTGAAGCGCGAGGGGAAGGGGACACGTCACCGCCGCTCGCCCCCGAGACCCCTGAGGCCGGTCCCGCCGTCCTGAGGACCCTGGGAGAGAAGTGAGCTCCTCACCCTTCCAGGATGTGGTCGTGCTCGCCCCCCTGACCGTCGGGGGCAACCTGCCGTTCCGCCGGCTCTGCACCGAGCTCGGCGCCCAGGTCACCGTGGGGGAGATGGCGGTGGCCCGGAAGCTGGTGAAGGGCAGTCCGAGCGAGTTCGCCCTCCTGAGGAGCCATCCCGACGAGCCGCTCTTCGGTGTCCAGCTGGCCGACCGCAACGCGGACACCCTGGCCGAGGCGGCCCGCCTGGCCGAGTCCCGGGGGGCCCGGTTCGTGGACCTGAACTGCGGGTGTCCCATCCACGAGATCACCCGGCGGGGACTGGGGGCGAGCCTCCTGCGCAAGCCCGCGAAGCTGGGACGCCTGGTCGAAGCGACGAAGAGGGCGGTCTCCGTTCCAGTGACCGTCAAGCTCCGCAGTGGCTGGAAGGAGGGCAAGGAGAACGTCTCCGAGGTGGCCCGGGTCTGCGAGGAGAGCGGGGCCGACGCCCTCACCGTGCACGGCCGGACCCGGGAGCAGCGCTACAACCGGGCGGCCGACTGGGACCTGATCGGCCGCGTGGCCGCCGAGCGGAGAATCCCGGTCATCGGCAACGGCGACATCCTCACCCCCTACGAGGCCCGGGAGCGCATGGTCCGATCGGGGGTGCGCTCGGTGATGCTGGCCCGGGGGGCCCTGATCAAGCCCTGGCTCTTCCGGGAGCTGCGCGAGGGGCGGGTGTGGGAGCCCACCGCCGAAGATCGCTTCGGTGTCCTCTGGCGCCTCGTGGAGCTGCTCCGGGATCACTTCGGGACCGACGAACGGGGCGTGAAGCGGGCCCTGCGCTTCCTCCCCTGGCACCTGGGCTTCTTCTGTCGCTACCGGCCGCTCCCCGAGGACGCGTTCGCCGAGCAGGCTCGAGAGCACCCGCTGCTGCAATCGCGCCTGGACGCGGGACCCTTCGCCTCGCCCCTCGAGCGACTGCTGGCCAACGCGCAACCCCAGGTACACCAGCAGCTCGCCGAGGTGCTGCTGGGATCCGACGCGCCCGACGAAGCGCTGGAGAGCGCGAGGGGGCTCGCGGAAGCGACGCCGCCGGACGAAGGCGGAGCGCGCGGTGAAGCCACGATGAGGGAAGTCTCTGGCTAGACAGCGGGGTCGGGTCTCTGTCGTTTCGCGTCGCGTCCGTCGTTTGGCCGTCGCGATGCGCAATGCGGGACCTGACTCCCTCCGCCCTCCGCTTCCGTTGGCTCAGCGGCGGAAGATTCGCACTCCCCAGGCGTCGAGGCCCAGCTTCGGCAGCTCCACCGCGCGCGTCTCCCGCTCGGGCACGCCGCCGCCGGGCTGGACCGGGAGACCGATCGGGGGGGTGATCTCGGTGTACGCGGCGCCGCCCGGGACGTCGAGGGTCCCGCTCCAGGGCTGGCTCGAGAGGTTGACGGTCACCAGGATCTCCTCGTCCCTTCCCCGCCGCAGATAGGACACGACCCGGTCCTCGCCGGAGTTGCGCAGCCAGACCGTCTCGCCCCGTCGGAGCGCGTCGTGGGCGCGGCGGAGGGCGATCATGGCCTTGTAGTAGGGCAGGAACCAGGGACGCCGCTCGGCGCCGGCCCAGAAGACCGGCCGCCGCTCCATGAGGGCGGGATCTCCCGACTCGGTGGGGTCCCCGATCTCGACTCCGTTGTAGAGGAGTGGGATCCCGTCCAGGGTGAGGACGAGGGCGGACGCGGCCAGCGCCGCGGGCTCTCCGAACCGGGTGATGGCCCGACGCTCGTCGTGGTTGTCGGAGAAGCGCACGTGGAGCGCGCCCTCGGGGAACCTCGCCCGCTGCTCCTCCCAGGTGGCGCGGATCTCGGAGGCCGGTGCGCCCAGCCCGAGCACCCGAGACAGGGTGGCGTGGAAGGGCCATGCGTAGTCGGCGTCGAAGGCCTCGAAGAGGAGCTCGGGCTCGCTCCACTCGGCGAGCATGAAGACGTCGGGCGTGACCTTCTCCAGCTCCGGGCGCGCCTCCTCCCAGAAGTCGGTGGGGACGAGGCCGGCGACGTCGCAGCGGAACCCGTCCAGGTCGTACTCCCGGAGCCAGTGCTGGAGCGTCTCGATCATGTAGGCCCGCAGGCGGGGACTCGAGTAGTCGAGCTCGGCCACGTCGGTCCAGTCCTCGTTGGGGGGCTGGACCTTCCCGGACGCGTCGCGGACGTAGACCTCCGGGGTCTCCATGAGGACGTTGTCCCACGCGGTGTGATTGGCCACGAAGTCGAGGATGACGCGGAGCCCGCGGGCGTGGGCCTCGCGGACCAGTCGCCGGAGGTCGTCCGGGGTCCCGTACTCGGTGCTCACCGCCCGGAAGTCCCGGATCGAGTAGGGACTCCCGAAGGTACCCTTGCGGTTGTGTTCGCCGACGGGCTGGAGAGGCATCAGCCAGAGGACGGTGACCCCGAGGTCGCGGACGTGGTCGAGGCGGGCGGTGATGCCGTTCAGGTCTCCGGTCGGCGAGAAGGCGCGAGGGAAGACCTCATAGAGAACGCCGTCGCGGGCCCAGGTGGGGGCCTCCCGCGCGGTCGGGCGCGCCGGGTGGGACGGCGAGTCGGTGTGGGCAGGGACGGCGAGGCCGAGGGCGGCGGCGAGACAGAGCCAGGCAGTGGCGCGGGTCGTCATGGGCCGGGATGCTAGCACGCGCTCGCGGAGCCTCCTGGGTGTGACCCATCCCGGTTGAACCGCGTGGGGCCGGGGCGTACGCTGAAGCCCGGCATCGCCAACCCAGTGAGGAGAGCACCGGCCATGACGCGCGCCCCTGCGCCCTGCGCAAACATTCTCGAAGCGGTGGGAGCGACTCCGCTCATTCGCCTGCAGCGCATCGCCCGGGGACTGCGGACCCCGGTCCTGGGCAAGGCCGAGAACCTGAACCCCGGCGGGTCCGTGAAGGACCGGATTGGCCTGGCCATCATCGAGGGCGCGGAGCAGCGCGGGGAGCTCGGTCCCGGGGGAGTGATCGTCGAGGCGACCAGCGGGAACACGGGAGTGGGGCTGGCCGTCGCCGCCGCGATCAAGGGCTACCGGTGCATCTTCACCATCCCGGACAAGATGTCGAGCGAGAAGATCCGCCTCCTGCGGGCCCTGGGCGCCGAGGTCATCGTGGTGCCCACCGCGGTGCCCCCGGGGCACCCCGAGCACTATCTCGAGAAGGCGAGCCGGATCGTGAGGTCCACCCCGGGGGCGGTCCTGGCCAACCAGTTCGACAACCCCGACAACCCCGAGGCCCACTACCGCACGACCGGGCCCGAGATCTGGGAGCAGACCGAGGGACGGGTGACGCACTTCGTGTGCGGGTCGGGGACCGGCGGCACCATCAGCGGCGTCGGCCGGTACCTCAAGGAGCAGAACCCGGCGGTGCGCATCGTCGGGGGCGACCCCGTGGGCTCGACCTACGCTCACTACGGACGTACCGGCGAGCCGGGGCCCAGCGGCCCCTACAAGGTGGAGGGCATCGGCGGCGACAAGGTCCCGGGGACCCTCGACTTCGACCTCGTGGACGAGTGGATGAGCGTCTCCGATGCCGACGCGTTCCGGACCGCACGACGTCTCAGCCGGGAGGAGGGCATCTTCAGCGGGGGCTCCAGCGGCCTCAACGTGTGGTGCGCCGTGGAGCTGGCCCGTAGGATCGACGACCCCGAGGCGCTGGTGGTGACCATCCTGTGCGACACCGGGGAACGGTACCTGTCGAAGCTCTACGACGACAACTGGATGCGCGAGAACCAGCTCCTGGACGCAGAGCGGAGGACGGCCGGGGAGCTCCTGGGCCGGCACCCGGAGGGGGTGCCGGCGATCGTGTCGGTGGGCCCGGAGGCCAGCCTCCGGCAGGCCCTGAACCTCCTCACCACCTGGGGGGTCTCCCAGGTGCCGGTGGTTGACGGGGACGACTGCGTGGGGTCGGTGAGCGAGGGCCTCATGGCCCGGGCGCTGGAAGACGCCGGCCTCCTCGACCGCCCGGTCTCGGAGGTGATGACCGGCCCCTTCCCGGTCGTCGATGCCGACGTGCCCCTCGACCGTCTGGTCAGGATGCTCTCGAAGGAGACGCCGGCCGCCCTCGTTCGGAACGGGGGACGCCTGGTGGGGATCGTCAACCGCTACGACGTGTTGCGGGAGGTCGCGGGCATCGGCTGACGCGCGGACGAGTCAAACGGAGCGGACGCGGCCGACCGCCGCGCGCCATTCGGCCCTGAGGCGCGTCCGGTCCTCGGGGTCCATGGTCGGTTCGAACAGCCGGTCCCGGACCCGGGTGCCGCTCAGCGCCTCGGCGCTGGGCCACACACCCACCGCGAGACCGGCGAGGAGAGCGGCCCCGGCGGCGGTGGTCTCGAGCAGGGCGGGCCGGTCCACCGGCACCCCGAGGATGTCGGCCTGGAACTGCATGAGGAAGCCGTTGGCCGCGGCGCCCCCGTCGACGCGGAGCTCTTTCAGGAGGACGCCCGACTCGTCGTTCATCACGTCCGCGACGTCGGCGGTCTGGTACGCGATGCTCTCGAGGGCGGCCCGCACGATGTGGGCCCGGCCGGACCCGCGGGTCAGGCCCAGGATGGCCCCCCGGGCGTCCGGATCCCACCAGGGAGCGCCGAGGCCGGCAAACGCCGGGACGAGGTAGACACCCCCGGTGTCGGAGACCGAGGTCGCGACCTCCTCGGTCTGCGCGGCGTTTTCCACAAGGCCCAGCTCGTCACGCAGCCACTGCACGGCGGCCCCGGCGATGAAGATGGACCCCTCGAGGGCGTAGGCGGCCTGGCCCCGGGCATCGCAGCAGAGGGTGGTGAGGAGGCCTCGTTCGCTGATGACCGGCCGGTCTCCGGTGTTGAGAACGAGAAAGGCCCCGGTGCCGTAGGTGTTCTTGGCCATGCCGGGCTCCCAGCAGCCCTGGCCGAACAGTGCCGCCTGCTGGTCCCCGGCGATCCCGGCGATGGGCACGCCGTCGGGAACCCCCTCGACCCCGGCGGTCTCTCCGAAGACCCCACTGCTCGGACGAACCTCGGGGAGCATGGCCGCCGGCACCTGGAGGACGGCCAGGAGCTGGTCGTCCCAGGCCTGGCGATGGATGTCGTAGAGGAGCGTGCGGGAGGCGTTGGTGGGCTCGGTGGCGTGGACGCGGCCCCCGGTCATGCGGGAGACCAGCCAGGAGTCGATGGTCCCGAAGGCCAGCTCCCCGGCCTCGGCGCGGCGCTGACGTTCCTCGTCCTGGTCCAGGATCCACCGGACCTTGGTGCCGGAGAAGTAGGGGTCGAGGACCAGGCCGGTGCGCTGGTGGAAGAGGGGCTCGTGCCCCTCGGCCTTCAGACGGGCACAGATGGCGGCGGTCTGCCGGCTCTGCCAGACCACGGCCCGGTGCACCGGCTTCCCGGTCGAGCGGTCCCACACCACCGCGGTCTCCCGCTGGTTGGTGATCCCGATGGCCTTGAGCGCGGCGGCGGGGGCGCCGGACGCGGCCAGGGCGTCGACCATGACCCGGCGGCTGGTCTCCCAGATCTCCTCGGCGTCGTGCTCGACCCACCCGGGCTCGGGGTAGTGCTGGGTGAACTCGGACGCGGCCCGTCCCAGGACCTCTCCGGCCGGTCCGAAGACGAGGGCGGTGGTGGCGGTGGTGCCCTGGTCCAGGGCAAGGACGATGGTCTCGCGCATGGCCCGAGATTGTAGCGAGTCTAGGGCCGCCAGCCGAGGGCGAAGTACAGCCCGAGATCGGTCGTGCACTGCTGATCGATCAGATTCTCGGTCAAGCCCAGGTCGAAACGGAGGTCGGGGGCCAGGTCGAGGCGACCCTCCACGTTCACGACCCAGTGGACGCCGGGGTAGGAGGCGATGTTGCTGACGAGGCGAGAGGCGGCGTTCGTCTCCGCGAGGAGGCTCAGGCGCGGCCACGGGCGCCACTCGAAGGCGGCGAACCCGTGGCCCCGCAACCGCTCGTACTCGACGGCCCGGACCGGCCCGGGATCCTGCAGGGTCATCCCCGCTCCGAGGTAGAGGTCGGTCGTCCGACCGAGGGGGGCGGCCAGGACGACCTGGCCGCCGGCGCCCGGACCGCTCCCCTGGTAGGGGCCGGTGGCGGTGGGCAGGGAGAGGCGCCCGACCAGGGCGAGCGAGAGGCCGCCCCTTCCCCCGTCGACCGCCCGCCACCGGGTGTTCAGCTCGATGTCGCCCAGGCCGGTGCCGGCCGCTTCCGCCCAGGAGAAAGCGGCGCCGACGGTGGTGCGCCCCTCGATGCGGAACGCGTTGCGGTCGAACAGCGGGCGTTGCGCGTCCTCCAGACCCAGCAGGCGGTGCCACGCGTCGATGAATCCGTCCAGCACTCCTCCGCCGCGATGCTGGAGAGGGACGCGGAGCCCCACGTCGAGGTGTTGGCCGAGCCCCCGCCGGACGGTGGTGGCGAAGGTGAGCGTCTCCCCGTCCAGCAGAAACCGGCGGTCCGCCGGGTCCTCGCCGGCCACGTCCTGCGTCCACGAGAACGAGTTCGACCAGAGGACGGAGGTCTCGAGGGTCCACGCTCCCGCGGGAACCGTCCGGGGAGAGACGGCGGGCAGGGTGAGGCGCCCCTGGGCCAGGAGGTGGTCGTCGCGGATCTCGATGGGCCCGCGAGCGGGGGGCGGGGCCGGAGCCTCACTGGCCGTCGCCGTCCCGGATCCCCCCGGTCCCGCCAGGAGCAGGGCAATGACGGCGGCGACGGGCGGCCTGGGGAACCGAAGACGCTCAATCCTCGAGGCCCGGCTTGATGGGGGAGAATCAGTCCCTCTCCTGAAGACGCAGCGTGCCAATGGGTGGCAGCTTAACCCCTCCACCCCCTTGGCGGAGGACTCCCCGCGTCGGGGGCGTGGTGTGAGGTCGTGAGAAGATCATCGGCAAGCCGTGTCCGAGAAGGTCACACCCACGGTCCGAAGGGGAGATTCCGGAACCCGGGCCCGCTGGGGCGCTGAGCCAGGATTCCACCGATGCGCCGCTACGACGCCGTTCTGTTCGACCTGCTGACAGCGCTCCTCGATTCCTGGGCCCTGTGGGACGCAGTCGCGGGCAGCCGCGACGCCGGGCGGCGCTGGCGGACCGCCTACCTGGAGCTCACGTACGGTTGCGGCGCGTACCGCCCGTACGAGGCACTGGTCCGCGAGGCGGCGCTTGCCGCCGGCCTCGACGCCGCGTGTGCCGATACGCTCACAGCCCGGTGGGACAACCTCGCACCCTGGGAAGATGTACCGGATGTCCTTGGCGCCCTGCGCGGGCGCGCGAGGCTCGGTGTCGTCACCAACTGCTCGGAGCGGCTCGGCCGGCACGCGGCGGCCACCCTCCGCGTGCCGCTCGATACCGTGGTGACGGCGGAGCGCGCGGGCTTCTACAAGCCGGAAGCCGCGCCCTATCGCCTCGCCCTCGAGGAGCTCGGCCTGCCGGCGGCACGGGTGGTGTTCGTCGCCGGATCGGGCTTCGACCTCGTCGGCGCGGCCGGCGTCGGCCTCACCACGCTGTGGCACAACCGAGCCGGAATCGCGCCGCCGCCGGCGGCGCCGGCGCCGCTCGTCGAGCGGCGCACCCTTGCGGAGCTGGTGCCCTTCCTGGACTGAGCTGCGCACTCTCGAAACGCTCAAGACCCCCCGTCGCGTGCCGATAGGCCCTCCCTCCACCTTCAGGCAACCCCGTCCGGACGTATCTGGGCCCCTCTGTTCCCTTGCCTTTTGCCACGCAAGGGCCGATGTTCGGGCAGAGCCTCCGCCGGGTTCCCGTGGCACCGGGGAAACGCCCAGAATCGCCGGGCTTTCTGAGACCCGGCACACCAACCGCGGCGGCAGGCGGTTGTCCAGAGCGTACGAAGCCACGTGGGTGAGGGAGGGAGGTATGGCCATGTCATCGAGCCGGCGTCAGATGACGAGACGAGAGGCCACGGGGCAGATCTCCGGGGCTCTGACGGCCGCGTTTCTGGCCCAGAGCTGCGCAAGAGACGCCGAAACCGAGCTCGGGATGACTGACCTCGTCGAGGGAGTCGAAGCCGACACGAAGGACTATCTACCCAATCCGCTCCTCTTCTCGGATGAAAAGCCGGTGGTGGCCATCACCCAGGTCCCTCCTCGGAAGACCAAGCGAGAGGGGATCGACTTCGCGGTGAGAGAGGCCATCGACCTGCTGGGCGGGATGGCAGAGATCGCTCGGGACAAGGAACGGGTCCTGATCAAGCCGAACCTGGTCAACTCGACGGCGGCCGATACGACCGCTCCCGAGGTGGTCGAGGCCCTGGTCAAATTGATGAACGAGGCCGGACGGGACGTCCGCATCGGAGAAGGCGCGGCGGCGGCGAGCCCGAACGTCCGCCGCCTCTGGAAGGGGTTCGTCTGCCGGACGAAGGACGCCGAAACACTGAACGGGATCCAGGATGAGGTCTTCGACGAGCTCGGCTTCCGTGACCTCTCGGAGAGGATGAAGGTCCGTCTCGTCAACCTTCACGTGGGAGACATGGTCCGGTACGCGATTCCCGACAACTACATCTTCAGGGACATCTTCCTTCACTCCGAGCTGCACGATGCCGATCTCGTGTGCTCCGTTCCCATGATGAAGACACATGGGCTGGCGGGCGTGACCTTGAGCATGAAGAACTTCATCGGGGCCTATCCCGGGCAGGTCTACGGCACGGTGAGGTCCCGAGTGCACCAGGTGGCCTCTCATGTGGAGCCATCCGGCACCGCGTCAGCGATCGTCGACATCGTCAAGGCGACGAGGGTTGGCCTGTCGGTCATCGACGCTTCGACGGCGATGCAGGCTCAAGGACCCTCCACCTCGATGGGGGGCGAGCTGGTAGAGATGGGTCTGATCGTCGCGGGTAGGAACGCCCTGGCCACGGACATGGTCGGCGCCTACGTGATGGGCTTCGAGCCGGAGGAGATCTCCACGTTCGAGTGGGCCTGGAAGGCGGGTATGAGGCCCTCCCGGCTCGACGAGATCGAAGTCAGGGGGAAGCGTCTGGAGACCGCCAGGCGACCGTTCAAGAGGGCGGTCGTCGTGCCGTACCGGGAGATCTCACCCTGGTATGGGCCGGCGTGCTAGCGGCCAATGCCACCTCTCCGCCTCACGGGTTCAGCTACGAGCCTGCCTTGCGATCGCAACGGAATTCGTTCTCGTTGTCGCGGTAGAAGGTGCACTCCTGCTTGAGAGCCTCTCGCAGGCGGTGGCGAGCCCGGTGAATCCTGATCTTCGCCGTGGCGAGGGAGCAGCCGGCGACGTCGGCAACTTCGGCCGCGGTCAACCCCTGCAGATCGTGGAGCACCAGGGCCGTCCTGTAATCTGCTGGCAAGCTGTCGATGACGCCCCGGACGCAATCGCTCATCTCCTCGATGACGAGGCCATCCCGCCACGCCTTCGAAACCGACCCTGGGGTTTTCGTCGGTCCCGACGGTGCTATTCAGAAGTTAGGAAGGGGTGTGACGGGATCCTCGATCGAGGATCAATCCGCGTCGCTTTGGGGCCCGGCGTGGCCCGGATCGTCGCGCCCCGCGGCGATGCCGCGGAGGCGCCGGGCATCCAGAACCTGAAGCCGCGGAGGCGAGAGCCGTCGCAGGATGCCGGCCTCGGCGAGCTGGGTCACGCCCCGGGAGAAGGTCTCTGGAGTCATGCCGACGTCGGCCGCGAACCCCTGGATCGGGCGGGGAACGTCGATGATGTTGGCGGGACCGGTGGTCTTCGGTGGGCAACAACAGCGCCAACCCGGCCGCCACTCGTGCGATCGAGCTGCCTTGCGCCTGGTCACCGAGGCCGGCGAACGCCTGACGCAGCCTTGTGCCCAGGGCCCGTTGCAGCACCATCGCGACCTCCGGGTCCTCTCTCGCGGCCCCACGCAGGCTCGGCTGGAACCCGATTGGCGGACCCTATCGGATGCCTTCACCACCGGAGGGGGAACGGCCAGCGCCGCGTGCGAAAGGGCTGGCGACCCTGGAGGGATTCGAACCCTCGATCTCCACCTTGAAAGGGTGGCGTGCTGGGCCTCTGCACCACAGGGTCGGAGAAGGACCGGCCGGAAGTTCCGCCTAGTCAAAGGACTACACTACACGCCCGCGCAGACCCGGGCAAGCTTGGGCGGGGTCAGGCGGCTCGGGGGAGATCGCGGTCGTCGGCGACGGGCTGAAGGGCCCGGGACGCCCGGGGGGCCAGCGGGGGCGCGCCCTCCTCGAGGGAGACCAGGGCGTAGAAGACCAGCCCGCTGCCCAGGAGCAGGAGCACGGCGGCCAGAATCTGCAGAAGCATCACCATCTCATCCTCACGCTGCCACCTTACTGGGAAGTACGGTCAGGGCAGGTCCAGAGTTTCGCTTCTTTTTCGCTCCTTGTCCATACAATTTTCGTGTTATTTTCGCCTCGTCCGCTAAGCTGCTCCCGATCAGCGGGTTGGTGGAATCGACCGTCGGGATCAGCGCTTCTGCGGGCGGGCGGGTCGCATCTCCAACCGGCTCAGATGGGCGGCGTCCCGAGCCTCGAGGAGGTCGATCACCGTCCCGGCGATGTCCTCGGGGGTCAGCATCCACGAGGTGTCGGCCGCCGGGGCCGCGCCGCGGAAGCTCGTGTCCACCGAGCCGGGGGCGATGGTGGTGACCTTGACGCCGCGATGGCGAACCTCGAGCATGAGCGACGCGGAGAAGTGGTCGAGTCCGGCCTTGCTGGCGCAGTACGCCGCCATCCCCGCGATCGGGTTGACCCCGGCCAGGGAGGAGATCATGAAGACGTGCCCCCCGCGGCGCATCAGATGGGGGAGGGCGGCTCGGGTGAGGCGGAAGACGGCCGTCAGGTTGGTCGCGATGATCCGATCCCAGTCCTCGTCGCGAGTGTCCTCGACGTTGGCGAAGGCGCCCACGCCGGCGTTGTTGACCAGGACCTGGAGACCCCCGAAGCGGTCCACCGCTGCCGCCACCGCGCCGTCGGTCACGGAGGCGTCGCGCACGTCTCCGGCAAAGGCCAGCCCGCGCCCACCGGAGGCCTCGATCTCGCCGAGGAGGCTGTCGAGGTCGGCGGCGGTGCGGGACACCGCGGTCACCGAGGCCCCCTTGCGGCCGAGGGCGAGGGCGACGGCGCGGCCAATGCCGCGGCCGGCACCGGTGACGAGGGCGGAAGCTTCACTGAGATCCATCTCCCGAGTATAGGTCGGCAGCGGGCCGGTTGCCCCACGGGCGGACGACCCGTGTATATTGCGGAGACGGAAGCCTGAATGGAATACAAGGACTACTACAAGACGCTGGGGGTCTCCAAGGACGCGAGCGCCAAGGAGATCAAGGCGGCGTACCGCAAGCTCGCGCGCAAGTTCCACCCCGACGTGAACCAGGGAGACGCCAAGGCGGAGGCTCGGTTCAAGGAGGTCAACGAGGCCCACGAGGTCCTCGGTGACCCGGAGAAGCGGAAGCGCTACGACCAGCTGGGCTCCAACTGGGAGAGCTTCAGCCGCGGCGGACGCGGCGCGGGGCCCTGGCCGGGAGGCGGCGTCCGGGTGGAGTACGAGGACCTGGGCGGCAGAGGGGGCGGCGGGTTCTCGGAGTTCTTCTCCACCTTCTTCGGCGGCGGAGGAGGCTTCGGAGGCTTCCGGGGCGGGGGATTCGGAGACGCGGGAGAGGTCTACGAGCCTCCCTCCCACGCCGAGGGCGAGGTGACCCTGACCCTTCCCGAGGTGCTCAACGGGTCCACCCGGGAGGTGGGGATCAACGAGGGAGGCAAGACCCGACGGGTGGAGGTGAAGATTCCACCCGGGGTGCGCCATGGCTCCCGCGTGCGGGTGGCCGGGGCTGGCGGCAAGGGCTCCCGCGGGCAGCGGGGCAACCTCTACCTGAACGTCCGGATCGCCGCCGACCCGAGGTTCGAACGGGACGGGGACGATCTCAAGACGTCGGTGCGGGTGCCGCTGACCACCGCGGTCCTGGGCGGTGAAGCCGACGTGGAGACCCTCGACGGCAAGGTCGGGATCAAGATCCCGGCGGGAACCCCGGTCGGCCGGGTGTTCCGCTTGAGGGGCCAGGGCCTGCCCCGGCTGGGGGCGAGCAAGGCCCGCGGAGACCTCCTCGCCAGCCTCACCGTCGACCTGCCGGCCACGCTGTCCGAGAAGCAGCGCGAGCTGTTCGAGCAGCTGCGGGGAGCGGGCCTCTGAGGACCGAACCGGCCTGCGGCCGGCTGCCTTGGCCAGGGAAACGATCCCGCCATGGCGATCGTGTGCTTGGCAGGACCGAACCTTCCTCTCCCCCTAGCGTCTTCACAATGTGGCCGCGGGTCGGCTACACTCCGGGCAAGCGAAACCCATGGGAGGGTGCATGAAGGTGAGGCTTCTGACGGTTCTGGCGACGGTGCTTGCGGTGGCGGGGATGGCGGCGTCGGCTTCGGCCCAGTCCGAGCGACCGCTGGTCGCGGTCATGGACTTCGACTACAGCGCGGTCAACAACTGGTGGAGCGGGGTCTGGGGCAACTACGACATCGGCAAGGGCGTCGCCGACCAGGTCGTGGACGAGCTGATCAACGAGAGCGACTTCCGCGTCATCGAGCGGAAGCGGATCGACACCGTTCTCGCCGAGCAGGACTTCCAGGCGAGCGACCGGGCCGACCCCCACACCCAGGCGAAGATCGGCAAGGTCCTGGGGGTCCGCTACATCATCGCCGGCTCGATCACGAAGTTCACGACCTCCGACAAGAACTACAGCACCGGCGGGCTCGGCGGCGGGGTCGTGGGGAGGCTCGGGTTCAAGAAGTCCAAGAGCGAGGTCCAGCTCAACGCGCGGGTGATCGACGCCGAGACCGGCGAGATCCTGATCGCCGCGAAGGGCGAGGGCGACTCCGGGAAGGGCGGAGGCGTCTCCGTTGGCGGCGGGGGCAGCGGTGTGGCCGGCGGATTCAGCATGGGCTCCGACGAGTACCGGGCCAGCGCCCTGGGCGAAGCCCAGGAGCAGGCCTGCGTCGAGCTCGTGAAGAACATCGTCAAGAGGCAGAACAAGCTGCAGTAGGCCGCCCTGGCCTGAGCTACACTCGGGCTCGCCGCTCCGGCGGCGGGCCCGTCTCGGCTCCGCCGGCCGTGCCGGATTGGCGGGATCGAGTCCATGAGCGAGCCGATTCTCACCGTCGCCAACCAGCTCACCATGCTCCGCATGGCGATGGTCCCCCTCCTCGTCCTGCTCGCGCTCAGCCGTGAGTTCACCTGGGCGCTCGTGGTCTTCGTGGTGGCCGGGCTCACCGACGCCCTCGATGGCTACATCGCCCGCCACGGGCACCAGAGCACGACGCTGGGGGCGATGCTCGACCCCATCGCCGACAAGATGCTCGTGGGGTCGACCTACGCGGTGATGACCTGGAGCTCGGTGGTGGACTGCCCGATGCCCATCTGGCTCACGGTCACGCTCCTCTTCCGCGACACCATGCTGGTGGTGGGGGTCCTCCTCGTGAGCCTGACCTCCGGGGTGCGCGTCTTTCCGCCCTCGCGCCTCGGGAAGATCTCGACCTTCCTCAACATCGGGACCGGGGCCGTGGCCCTGGCGCTGAACGCGGTTGGGGAGTGCCCGGGAGCGGTTCAGTGGCTCTACGTGGGGACCCTGTGCGTCCTGATTGCCTCGACGGTGCAGTACCTGTACCTCGCCACCGAGAGGGCCCCCCGGCGGTCTTGAGGACGAGGCGGTCTCTCCCGGCGCCCGGGAGATCGGCGGCTCAGATCCCCAGCTTGCGTCGGAAGTAGGCGAGGGTGCGGTCGAGCCCTTCGTCGAGGGGCACCCGGGGCTCCCACTCGAGAAGGGTGCGGGCGCGGGTGATGTCGGGCTGGCGCACCTTGGGGTCGTCGACGGGCAGGGGGTGCTCCACGATGCGGGACGACGACCCGGTGAGGGCCACGATCCTCTCGGCCAGGGCCCGGATCGACATCTCGTCCGGGTTCCCGATGTTCACCGGGTCCGTCACCTCCGAGAGCATGAGGCGCACGACGCCGTCCACGAGATCGGAGACGTAGCACAGGCTGCGGGTCTGCTGCCCGTCGCCGAAGACGGTGACGTCCTCGCCGGCGAGGGCCTGGCTCATGAACGCGGGGATGGCCCGCCCGTCGTTCACCCGCATCCGGGGGCCGTAGGTGTTGAAGATCCGCACGATCCGGGTCTCCACCGAGTGCACCCGGTGGTAGGCCATGACCATGGCCTCGGCGAAGCGCTTCGCTTCGTCGTAGACGCCCCGGGGCCCGACGGGGTTGACGTTTCCCCAGTAGTCCTCCCGCTGGGGATGGACCAGCGGGTCGCCGTACACCTCCGAGGTCGAGGCCAGGAGGAATCGCGCACCCTTGTCCTTGGCGAGACCCAGGCAGTTGTGGGTGCCGAGGCCGCCCACCTTGAGGGTCTGGATCGGGAGCTGCAGGTAGTCGACGGGAGAGGCGGGGCTGGCGAAGTGAAAGACGTAGTCGAGGGGGCCCTCGACGGCGATGAAGTTGGTGACGTCGTGTCGGACGAGGACGAAGTCGCGCCCGGTGAAGGGAGCGATGTTGGCCACGTCGCCGGTGACGAGGTTGTCCATCCCGATCACAGAGAAGCCGCGGTCGAGGAGAGCCTCCGAGAGGTGCGACCCGATGAAGCCGGCGGCGCCGGTGACGAGGGCTCTGGGCATCGCGCTCAGTAGGCGTGCTTCTGGCCGAAGCCGCGGAACAGCGTGAGGACCAGGATCTTGAGGTCGAGGAGCAGCGACCAGTTCTCGATGTAGTAGAGGTCGTGCTCGATGCGCTTCTCGATCGAGGTGTTGCCCCGCCAGCCGTTGACCTGGGCCCACCCGGTGATGCCGCTCTTGACCCGGTGACGGCGCATGTACTCCGGGATCCGCTCGCGGAACTGGGCCACGAACGGGGGCCGCTCCGGGCGGGGTCCGACCACGCTCATGTCGCCGAGGAGGACGTTGATCAGCTGGGGCAGCTCGTCGAGGTTGAAGCGGCGGAGCCAGGCCCCGATCGACGTCCGGCGGGGGTCGTCCGAGGTGGCGAAGACGGGTCCCGTATCCTTCTCCGCCCCGTCCACCATGGTGCGGAACTTGAAGATCTGGAACGTCTTTCCGTCGAGGGTCATGCGCTCCTGGCGGTGGAACACCGGGCCCTCGCCGCCGAACAGCTTGATGAGAAGCGCGATCGCGGGAATCACCGGGATCACGATGAGGGCCAGGAGCAGGACCGCGGAGGCCCCCACGTCCATGGTCCGCTTGACCATGCTGTTCCAGCCCTGGAGCGGGACCTCGTTGAGGTTGATGATGGGGATGCCGTCCAGATCCTCGAGGGTGGCCTTGATGGTGGCGTACTGGACGACGTCGGGGACGACCTTGATGTCGACGCACTCGTTGCTCAGGCCCTGCACCAGGGGCACGATCCGGGCGTGCTCCTCGAGGGGCAGCGCGACGTAGAGCTGGTCGGCCCGTTGCTCCTCCAGAGCCTCACGGGCGCGATCGAGGGTGCCGACCACCGGGATTCCGGCGTGGCCAGAGGCGTCGGGAGTGTCGGCGAGGAACCCGGCGACCCGGAAGCCGAGCTCGCGGTGCGCGACGAGGGCCTCGGCCACGTCCCGGCCCAGGTCTCCGGTTCCCGCGACGAGGACGCGGGTGACGTTGAAGCCGGCCGCCCACTGGCGCTCGAGGTGGGCCCGGATCGCCCACCGGCCGGCGTTCAGGAGGAGAACGTCGAGGGCGATGAAGAGGGCGAAGACCGCCTGGCTGTACTCCCAGCGTGGGGCAACCTCGGGCTGGAAGCGGTAGTAGACGCGGACGTAGAGGGTGAGACCCAGGGTGAAGGCGGAGGCGATCAGGACGCTGAAGAGAATCGCGAAGAACTCGTCGATCCGGCTGCGGCCCCGCTTGATCTGGTACAGGCCGTGGAAGTACAGCACGGTGGGCCAGACCACGGCCATGACCGGCAGGAGGAGGAGGTACCGGGAAACCTCGGGGATCCCCTTCGTGACGGGGATCAAGACGTGGAGCGCCTCGACGTGGAAACGGAGCAAGTAGGCCAGGATCCACGCGAGGGCGGTGACGAGGACATCGGTGGCGACGAAGGTCACCATCATCATCCGGGTCTGGAACTTCAGCATCGGGAAACCCTGCCGGCCAGGGCGCGGTCCACGAAGGAAACAACGCGAGAATCGAAGACTTCCCGGCGGTACGCCTCGGCCCGGGCTCGAAGCGCCAGTCTATCAAAGGGCCTCGAAGACAGGGTAGCCACCGCGGCCCGGAGGGCTTCGGGCGTGGGCTCGGTGAAGACGAGGCCGGTCCGGCCGGGCTCCACGCTCTCCGGTCCTCCGCCTTCCCCGTAGACGATCGCCGGCCGCCCGCAGGCCATGGCCTCGAGGGGCACGATGCCGAAGTCCTCGACTCCGGGCATGAGGACGGCTCGGCAGCCGCGGTACTGCTCGCGCAGCTCGCGATCGCCGAGGTGCCCGAGGAACTCGACCTCGGGGGGAGCCAGACGCCGCAGGCGGGCGTCCTCGGGCCCGGTTCCCACCACGCGGAGGGGCCACCCCAGGCCGCGATAGGCGTCGAGGGCCAGCTCGAGGCGCTTGTACGGGGCGAGGGCCGACACCACGAGGTCGTAGGTGCCTGGTTCGTCGGGCCCGGGGGTGAAGAAGTCGGTGTCCACCGGGGGAGCGATGACCTCCGCCTCCCGGCCGTAGTACCGGCGGATGCGAGCGCCCACGTAGGCGCTGTTGGCGGCGAAGTGGTGGACGCGTCGGGCGGAGGCGACGTCCCAGGCGCGGAGCCGCGCCGCGATGGGCGGGATGAGCAGCCGCCCGAGTGGGCCCACGCGTCCCGGTCCGAAGTAGTCGTCGTAGCGGTCCCAGACGTATCGCATGGGGGTGTGGCAGTAGCAGAGGTGGACCGCGCCCGGCGGGGGGCGCACGCCCTTGGCCACGCAGTGGGAGCTGGACAGGACGAGGTCGAAGCGCCTCAGATCGAATCGCTCCACGGCGGTGGGGAACAGGGGGAGATAGTGGCGGTAGCGCCGGGCGACCGCGGGCAGGTGCTGCACGAACGAGGTGCGGATCTCCCGCGCCTCGAGCTCCGGGTCCACCGACCCGGGCACGTGGAGCAGGGTGTAGAGGGGAGCGTCGGGGAAGAGCCGGGCGAGAGAGAGCAGCACCTTCTCTCCCCCCCGCATCCCGGTGAGCCAGTCGTGGACGAGGGCGACTCTCAGCGCGTGGTCTCCGCGGGAACCGGACTCGACCGCCCGAGCGCCTTGAAGTAGCCGGCGTGGATGGCGCGAACCGACCGCTCCCAGCTGAACATCCGGGCCCGGGCGAGGCCCTTCCGGATCAGGTCGGCCCGCAGCTCCTCGCTCTCGAGCACGCGCGAGATCGCGCCGGCGATGTCGTCGACGCTGTAGGGGTCGACGAGGACGGCGGCGTCGTCCACGACCTCGTGCAGGGCCGCCATGCCCGAGGTCACGACCGGCGTGCCGCACGACATGGCCTCGAGGGGCGGGAGGCCGAAGCCCTCGTAGAGCGAGGGGAAGGCAAAGACGTCGGCCATCCGGTAGAGGGCGGCCAGGGTGCTCGGGGGAACGAACCCGAAGAATCGCACGTCCTGTCGCAGGCGGGTGGCCTTCACCGCCCTCCGCAGCGAGCCGTAGCGGCTCACGTCGTCGCCGATGAGAAGGAGCTGGAGGTCGTCGTGTCCCCCCTGCTCCCGTACCTGGGCGAAGGCGCGGATCAGTCGCTCGAGGTTCTTGTGCGGCTTGACGTTCCCGGCGAAGAGAACGAACCGCCCGTGGAGCTGGTAGCGCTCCCGGACGCGCTCCATCTCCTCCTTGCCCGGGTCCTGCAGGAGCTCGGTGTCGATGGCGTTGGGAACCACGTGCACCTTCGTGGGGTCGGCCCACGGATAGAACCGCAGGATGTCGGCCCGCGAGGCGTCGGAGACGGTGAAGACCACGGCGCTGTGGCGGATGGCGCTCCCCATCATGTAGCGGGCGTAGCGCCAGGCCATGCGGTTGGGAAGGTACTGGGGGAAGAGCAGGTGGATGCAGTCGTGAATGGTGACGACCGAGGGAATGGTGCACAGGAGCGGCCGCACGTAGTGGGGCGTGTGCAGGAGCTCGGCCCCGAGACGTCGCAGCTTGAGGGGAATCGTGACGTGCTCGCGGATGCCGTATCCCGGCGAGGAGTCCACCACCGGCACGAAGTTCTCGGCAAGGTCGCGCAGCACAGCCTCGTCGCCCTGGTGGCAGAACAGGAGGTAGGAGGTCTGGTCGTCGAGCCGGGCGAGGTGGCGCACCAGGTTCCGGACGTAGGTCCCGATCCCAAAGTCCCGCCACTTCCGGACGTCGATCGCAATCTTCACCGTCACCCCGGGT
>JAJDNS010000091.1 GCA_022340585.1 Acidobacteriota bacterium | reverse complement strand
CTGGCAGCCCCTGAAGCTCTACATCGGCGGGGTCCAGGAGAACGAGGACTGGACGATCCGGACGAATGCCGGAGAGTACAGCCCCTGGCTCGGGAGCTCCTACCAGGACCTGTCGAACCTCGGCCTCAGCTACCAGCGGTCCCAGACGGCCGGGCGCCGGCGCGAGAGCGCGGGTGACGTCTTCGGCTACTACCGACGCGTCTAGAGCCTGGTCGACGCCCCGGCGAAGGAGGAGAGCTTCTTCGACGGCATCGACACGAGCCTCACCGGCCTGCTCGCTGGTCCTGGACGACCGGAGCCGGAGGGCGCCCGGGAGGCCCTCGCCGCCATCGAAGCGGAGGTGGATGCCGCGCTCGAGGCCCACCGCCTCGCGAGCCCCGAGGCGGCGGTCCCGGCCCTGGCCCGGGGACTGGCCGCCACCCGGGCCGCGGTCCGGCTGCTGGCCAACGAGCCCGAGGCGGTCTTCATCCTCGCCCGCAAGAAGGTTCAGTTCCAGGAGGCGATCCACTCGGCCCTGGGACTCAAGTTCACCGCCCGGGCCCGTCCTGGCGACTACGAGGACCCCACGGGTCCCTACGCCTCCTACATGCCGCCGCCAACCCTGGAGGCGGTGACGCCAGGCCAGTCCTTCGGCATCCGCGCCGAGCTGGTCAACCCGAGCGGGGTGGAGATCGCCCTCGACGAGATCGCGATCGAGGCCGGAGAGGGCTGGGCCGTCAGCTCCTCCGGACAGAGGCCTCCGAGCGAGCTCGACGGCAACGCCGTCGCCCGCCAGGACTTCGCGGTGACGCTGGCCGAGGACGCCCCGGTCAGCCGACCCTACTTCGCCCGCGACTCGATCCAGCAGCCGGCGTACGAGCTCCTCGACCCGGGCCAGTTCGGGCGGGCGGCCCAGGTCCCGGCCGCCGTGGCCGTGGCTCGCTACCGGGTCGAGGGCGTGCCGGTGACGCTGCGCCAGGCGGTGACCCGGCGGGAGGCCCGACTCCCCTACGGGTACGAGAGCCGCGAGCTCATGGTGGTTCCCGAGATCGGGGTCCGGGTCGAGCCGAGCAGCGCCATCGTCCCCCTGGGCGCCGCGAAGAAGACCGTCGACGTGGAGGTCGGGCTCGTCAACGGGTGGCACGGCGAGATCGACGGCGAGCTGACCCTCCGGCTGCCCGAGAGCTGGACGTCGGAGCCCGCGTCCCACACCTTCCGCTTCACGAGCGCCGGCGAGCGTGCCCAGTTCGCGTTCACGGTGGCGATCCCGTCCCTCGAGGACCGCGACTACGAGGTCCGCGCGGTGGCCACGGCTCGAGGCAAGGAGTTCACGGTGGGCTACGACGTCATCGAGCACCGGGACTACGAGACCCGCTACCTCTATCACCCCTCGGTGGCCACGGTGCGCGGCATTGACGTGGCCGTCGTTCCCGGGCTGCGGGTCGGCTACGTGATGGGGGTCGGCGACCAGGTCCCCGCCGGCATTGCCCAGCTCGGCGCGGAGGTCGAGCTTCTCGACACCTCGGCCCTCGCCACCGGCGACCTGTCACGCTTCGACGCCATCGTGACCGGCACCCGGGCCTACGCGGTGCGGGAGGACCTGAGGACCTACAACCGTCGGCTCCTCGACTACGCCCGGGAAGGAGGCAACCTCGTCGTCCTCTACAACACCCAGGAGATGGTGCCGGACCAGTACGCCCCCTTCCCCGGCCAGCTCACCCGGAGCGCAGAGGAGGTCTCGGAAGAGGACTCTCCGGTGACGATCCTCGCTCCCGACCACCGGGTCCTCAGCTGGCCCAACCGCATCACTCTCGCCGATTTCGACGGCTGGGTGGAGCAGCGGGGCTCCAAGTGGTGGTCCGAGTGGGACCCGGCCTACACCGCGCTTCTCGAGACCCACGACACCGGCCAGGAGCCCCAGAAGGGCGGGTGGCTGCATGCGCCCTACGGCCAGGGGCACTACACCTACTTCGCCTACGCCATGCACCGACAGCTCCCGTTCGGCGTGCCCGGGGCGTACCGGCTGTTCGCGAACGTCCTGGCGCTGGGGAAGGAACCCGACGGTGGGGCCGGGGGCCTCTAGCCTGCACAAGCAGGGACGGTCACGCGAGCGGCATCGACCGGGATGCCGCGACACGCACGAACGCCCTCAGCGTCCGCTGCATCGAGGACTGAGGCCACCCGGCGACGTCCGGCGTATGCGTGTGGGCCCCTCAGAGGGCGAGCTGATCGCGCGCGTAGGCGAGTGACTTCTTCACGTTGTCGTCTTCGAGCCGGAGCTGCTCCGACGGCCCCAGGGCGCTGATCTGCGGCAGCGGATCTTGCCGTCCCCGGGTCCTCACCATCCTGAGCGTCCTCGCCAGGTCCTCCCCCGACGTCCCGCACATCGCGGCCAGGTAGGCCTCCGTCAGGCACGGAATCCGGAGCGGGTCTCGCGTCATGATCTCCAGGCTGAATCTCGCCTCGGGCTGGTGCGCCGCGATGCTCTTCACCGCCCGGGGCACATCCACCACCCCGTCACCGAGAGGCACCTGGGCCATGAGGAAGCCGTCGTCGTCTTCTCGAACGGCCACGTCCTTGAGGTGCACGGAGAAGGTGTGAGGCGCGTAGGCCTCGATCACCTCCCCGGGGTCCTCGAGCAGTGCCAAGCTGTTGCCCATGTCCAGACACATCCCGACCGACTCGCTTCCTACGCTCGCGAGCGTCTCCAGCATCTGGTCCACCCGGGCATCCTTGTGGTTCTCCACCGCCAGCCGCATCCCGTGACGCTCGGCCACCCGCGCCCCACGCGCCAGCTTCTCCCGGCCCGTCTTCCAGGCCTCCTCGAAGCCCGCGCAGCTGTCGAACGTCTCATAGCGCCGACCGCCACCCGGCGACGCCACGACGCGAATCACCTCCGCCCCCGCGCTCCGGGCCGCGACCACCTCGGCCTCGAAGCGCTCGACGTCCCCGTCGCCGCTCGGCAGGGCGGCGATCCCCTCCACGAACATCCCGTACTCCTCCGCCTTGCCGCGGAGCGTGTCCGTGTACTGCTTCCCCCGGGCCCCGATCTGGGCCTGTATCCCTCCCGCGCCGATGCCGTGGCAGTACTCAAGGAAGCTCATGGGCTCGAAGAAGGACCGGTCGGCCCGGGCGTGAAGGTGGTACGAGTAGATGCAGACGCCCACGCCGCTGCGGCGCGGCCCCGGCTCGGCTCCCACCGGCACCCTTCCCCCGAGAGTCGACGCCAGCGCGGCTCCGCCCATGGACACCAGCAGCTCTCTGCGGTTCGGCATCAGGTCACCTTCAGGCTCGCCAGCTCCTGGTCCCACGGGCTCCGATACTCACGGACGAGCATCCGGGCCGCCTCCGCGTCGTCGACGATCTCTTCTTTCTTCGCGTCCCAGTGGATCTTCCGGCCCACCCTGAGCGAGATGTTCGAGAGATGGCAGGCCGTCACCACCTGGTGCCCGCTCTCGACATCGGCGATCGGGGTCCGGCGCGACTTCACGCAGTCGATGAAGTCGCGCGTGTGGAGCACGTACTGCTCCTTCCAGTCCCCTTCCATCTTCGCGGGCTCCGTCCAGGTCTGCCCCTCCGGCTCTTCGACCGTCTGCGGACCGCCCACCGGGTGCCCGCCGATGATTCCCGCGACGATGTTGATCGGGTTCCTCTTCGGGCTGGGAAAGACCTCGTACCCGGCCCGGCTGAGGACCATGCTGCCCTTCGTGCCCTGGAAGACGAGACCGCCCATGCCCGTTCCCGCCGGCATCGACGTGCACTCGCGATACTGCACGTTCGTCACGAAGCCCGGGTACTCGAGCACGACGTCCTGGGTGTCCGGGACGTCGCAGATGTCCTTCAGGGAGAACCGCCCCCCGGTGCTGCTCACCGCCGTCGGACCATCCACGTCCATGATCCAGTGGACGATGTCCAACGAGTGCTGGCCGAGGTTCGTCATCTGTCCGCCCGAGTAGTCCCAGAACCAGCGGAAGTGGTAGATCCCGCGCAGCGGGTTGTACCGGTGAGGTGGCGCCGGCCCCAGCATCATCTCCCAGTCGAGGCCCGCGGGCGGGTCCTGGTCCGCCGGGCTGCCCCACCCCGGCATCGTGTTCCGGAAGAACGTCACCTGGATCGCCACGATGTCGCCGAGGTGGCCCTCCTGGATCAGCTGCCTCGCCTTCTGATAGTGCGGGCCCGAACGCTGCTGCGTCCCCACCTGCACCACCCGACCGTGGCGCCTGGCCACCTGGGTCATCCACCGACCCTCGCGGACGAAGAGGGTCATCGGCTTCTCGACGTAGACATCCTTGCCTGCAGCGCAGGCCATCATCGTCATCAGCGCGTGCCAATGGTCGGCGGTGCCGACCACCACCGCATCGATATCCTTGTTCTCCAGCATCTTCCGGAAGTCCGCATACCGGGCGACACTTCCGCCGATCAGCTCTGCGGCGGCGTCCATGCGCGGCTGGTAGGCCTCGGACACACCGACGATGTCGACGTCGGGCTGCGCCAGGAAGTTGCGGGTGTGAATCCGCCCGATCAGCCCGAATCCGATCACACCCACCCCGACGCGGTCGTTGGCCCCGTAGACTCGGGACCACGAGGCCGCCGTCAGCGCCGCGGCGGCGCTGCCCTTCACGAACGTTCGGCGATCCATCTTCCGGCCGCTCTTCCCCTCCGGTGCGTCGCCCATGAGCCCTGCTCCCTTCTGTCGCCGGGACCTGCCCGACCGAACAGCCGCACACTATGGCTCGGGGTTCCGGCGCGTCAAGCCCGTTCTTCCTCAGACCGCCCCATCCCGCCCGAGACGTTGGGCGTCTCGGCGACTCGCTCTGTCGTGTGACGGAGCGGGGCTCCGTATACTGGAGAGATGGGCCCCCACGTCCTGGCTCTGCTGGCGTTGGCGACGCCGGTGCTCGCCCCGGGGACGGCCGTCGAGCGAGGGCGCCTCGTCGAAGGACTGAGGTGCCAGAGCGACCCCACCCAGACGTACACTCTCTATCTGCCCACGGTGGACGCCCCCCAGCGGCCATCCCCCGCCCTCATCGTCCTCGACCCGCGCGGTCGCTCGGTCCTCGCCGCGGAGCTCTTTCGGGAGACGGCCGAGGAATATGGGTGGATCCTCCTCTCGTCGAACGACAGCCGCAGCGACACTCCTTCGGGCGAGCCCAACTTCCGTGCTCTGCGGGCCCTGTGGCCCGAGGCTCAGGGGCGCTACTCCGCCGATCCGAAACGCACCTATCTGGCCGGGTTCTCGGGCACGGCCAAGTTCGCCTGGGCCATCGCCCGCCAGGCCGAAGGGGTCGCCGGGGTCATCGCCTCCGGCGCGGGGTGGGAGCCCCAGCACTTCGACGAGCGCTTCTCCGTCCCTTCGTTCGGGACCGCCGGGGACACCGACTTCAACTACACGCCGATGCGAGAGGTCCACGCGCGGCTCCGTGAATGGGGCAGCCCGCAGAGGCTCGAGATCTTCGAGGGGCCTCACACCTGGATGCCCGCCGCGCTCGCCCGGGAGGCCATCGAGTGGATGGAGCTCCAGGCCATGAAGAGGGGCCTGCGGCCAAGGGATGAAGCGCTGGTGGCTCGGCTCCTGAGGAAAGACCTGGCCCGGGCCGCCGAGCTCGAGGCGGCGGGGCAAGGCCTGGAGGCCCAGAGGCGCTACACCGCGGTGGCGGAAACCTTCGAGGGTCTGGCTTCGGTGGAGAATCCACGCGGGGAGGCGGCCCGGCTCGAGGCGCTCCCCGCCACTCGACGTCTCGTCGAGGCAGAGCGCCGGTGGGACGAGTACGAGCAGTCCGTGTGGCGTCTCCACCGGGAGGCGTTCGCCGAGCTCCGAACGGCCGAGCCGCCACTGCGCACCGCCCTCTTCACCATGAGGTTCCGGATCGGCGAGCTGCAGAAGCACGCCCGGGCGGATGGCTACGAGGGCGTCGTGGGCCGGCGGCTGCTCCAGACGCTGGCCACCAACGCGGGCTACTACCTCTCACGGGAGCTCAGGCAGCAGGGTGAGCACGCCCGGGCCGTCGTCGCCCTCTCCGTCGCCACCGAGGCCCGGCCCGAAGCCCCCTACCTCTGGTACAACCTGGCCTGCGCCCGGGCTCGGACCGGGTCGCGCGGGTCGGCCCTCGACGCCCTGGAGAAGGC
>JAJDNS010000231.1 GCA_022340585.1 Acidobacteriota bacterium | reverse complement strand
TGGTCCGGGTCCGCCGTTGCGTCCCTGGCGGGTTCGGTAGAGTCTTCACTAATCCCTCCTCAAATCATGCGTGGCGGCATTGCCGGGCTCGTGTCGTCCTCCCGGGCGCACAGACACCCCCACGAGGGCGCCCGCCAAGGTCATCGAGTGTCGTGGACAGCGCCGGGAGTATCCCCCCAAAGGTGGGGGGGGGGAACTGTCTCTTCTGACAGGCCCCTCCCCGAGGGCCTGGGTCCTCAGGACCGTGTCGCTTCAGGAGCCGGCCGTCGGAGACGGCCACCTCCGTGCTGCTTGGGTCGTCCCGGTTGCCCTCGGACTCCTCCCCGGATCGAGCGACGAATCCGTAGGTCAGAGGTTCGAGTCCTCTGGGCGCGCCATCCCTTCAACAACTCGCGACGGGGCGCGGTACTCTAGTTCCGCTCCAGCCAGCGACGGGTGAAGACCTCGTCTTCCAGCTCCACGCCGAAGGAGACCTCCTCGAGGAGGAAGACGGTCTTCGAGTCCTGCTTGAGCTGGTCGGAGATCTCCATGCGCCGGGCCACGGGCCGGCCCGAGACCATCTCGATCTCCGACATGATCCAGACCTTGAGCATCATGCCCGACAGCGCGAACAGCTCCTGACGCAGCGGCATCATGTTCTGCTTGTCGATCCAGATCAGCCGCCTCGGGTACGAGACGGAGTCGTCCCGGGCCCGGGCCTCGAGCTTCCAGCACGGCCGACCGGCCGCCTCTTCCTCGCCCACGACCTCCGCCTCGTACTTCTCCTCGAAGTCGGCGGCCTCCAGCATGTCCTCGTAGGACATGTCGGAGCCCATCATGCCCTGGCGCAGCATGTGGCCCGAGATCTTCTGCACCCGCTCGGCCCGGGGCATGTAGAGCCACAGGTTGTCGTCCTTCCGGAGCATCTTGGTGCCCTTCTCCCGGGCCGGCTCCAGATAGAGGACGGCCGCGTCGTCCTGGCCGCGGGCATAGGACTTCATCCGGTAGGAGCGGGTCCGGCGCGCGTCGATCACCTCCATGGTGGCGGTGGAGGTGCGCGTGTCGAACTGCAGGACCTCGTCCATGGCGGCGAGAAGCTCGTCGGCGGTCGGGGTAGCGGCCGGGGCCAGGCCTGGGACGAGGACAGCGAGGGCGACGAGGACCAGCCTTTCCATGCTCACTACCTCCGGGCCCGCATGGCGAGGACGGGCTGGATGGACGAGGCGCGCAGCGCCGGCAGGAAGGCGCCGAGCACCGAGGCGAGAACGCCCAGCAGCACGGCGGTGGCGACGGTGGAGAGGCTGAGGTCGGCGTAGACCGTCGCCGTCATCGGGAAGCTGGAGCCCATCTTGGCGACCACGTCCTCCCCCAGCGTGACCCCGTAGGTCTGGAGATACCAGGCCCCGACCGAGCCCAGGGCGACGCCAACGGCGCTGCCGAGCAGGCCGATGAAGACCGACTCGACCAGGAAGAGGCCCAGGGCCCGGGGCCGCGACATCCCCATGGCGCGCAGGACGCCGATCTCACCGGTGCGCTCGAGCACCGACATCGACATCGTATTGAAGATGGCCAGGGCCGCCAGCAGGATGATGAAGAACTGGATGAACCCCTGGATGCCGTCGATCATTCCCATCATGGACAGCCACGGCTCCCGCTGGTACCAGGCCTCGACCTCGGTGTCCCCAAGCCCCGCCGTGGAGCGCAGGGCCTCGACGATGGGCGCGAGCTGCCGCGGCTCCCGGCCGGGCCCGTAGACCAGGACCTCCAGGGCGCCGCCGGGCATGTCGGTGAGCCACTGAACCTCGGCGAGCGGCAGGAAGACCTGCTCGTCCAACGAGGCGTTGCCGCCGACGACACCGACGATGTCCGCGGCCACCGGTGACATGGAGCCGTACTGCGTCTGGCCGAGGAGCAGGATCTCGGTACCGATCCCGGCGTCGAGGCGCTCGGCGACCCGCCGGCCCACCACCACCTCCTTCGGCTGGCCCGAGAGCCAGCGGCCCGCGGCCAGATGCTCGGGACCCCGCAGGTGCTGGCGGTAGTAGGCGTCGGTGGCGCCGGTCACCAGGGCGAACTCGTCTCCGATCTCCTCGTCGGCGGTGATGACGACGCCGGTGGTGATGCGGGGCTGGGCGTCCCGCACCCCGGGGACGGCGCGCACCGCCTCGAGCACCTCGTCTGCCGCCGCGATGTTCTCGTAGAGCGGGTGCAGCTCCTCGCGGGCGGCAAATGCCTTGCTGACGATGCGCACGTGGCCGGCGGCCGCGGTGAAGTCCTGGACGATGCCCCCGATGACCCCGGACAGGTAGGCCAGGAGCACGGTCAGAAGAGCTGTGGCCGCCAGGACCGTGCCCGCCGTGAGCATGGTACGGCGGGGGTGGCGCAGCGTGTTGCGGAGAGCCAGTCGAATCCAGAGCATCAGTCCGCCCTCATGGCCTCGGCTGGCGGCAGCCGGGCGGCGATCAGGGCCGGGTAGACCGAGCTCAGGACCGCGACCAGGAGCCCCACCAGCGCGGCGCCGGCGGCCAGAGCCAGGGAGGACTCGGTGTAGAGCATGGACGACATGGGGATCGAGTCGTAGACGCCGCCGGTGCCCGCCGCCTCGACGAAGGAGCTGAGGTCGATGCCGTCGACCGAGAGCTTGTGGTTGTAGCCGCCACCGAGGAGCGCCCCGAGGAGCCCGCCCACGGTTCCCATGACCAGCCCCTCGAGGACGAACAGGCCCACCACGCCGCGACGATCCAGCCCCATGGCTCGCAGCGTGCCGATCTCGCGCACCCGCTCGTGGGCGGCCATGAGCACGGTGTTGGCGATGCCGGTGGCGGCGATGGCCATGATGGCCAGGGCGAGGAGATCCATGGCCGTCTGCCGGATCCGCTGGATCTCGATCAGGTCCTCGGTCTCCTCCCTCCAGGTCGTGACCGAGGCCGCCCCGGCGAGCCGGGTCTCGAGCTCCTTCGCAAAGCGCGGGCTGTCGTCCCGGTCCGCGAGTCGTGTCGCGAGGTGGGAGAAGCGGCCCCGGGTGACCACCAGCTTCTCCACCAGGGCTTGGGGCACGAAGAGGCCGATGCGGTCGATCCCGGGGTTGCCGGTGGCCAGAACGCCGCTGACCGGCAGCTCGAGGGCGTTGAGGGCTCCGTCTGCGGTCCGCACCTGGAGGAAGAGGTGGTCGCCGGGCTCGACGTTCAGAACCCGGCTGATGCCTCGGGAGATCAGGACTCCGTCCTCGGCGGTCGTCGGTATCTCGCCGGTCACTTTCCAGTTCTCGCGCGGGAAGACCCTCTCGTCCCGCTCGGGGTGGAAGCCGATGGCTCGACCACGGATGGCGTCGCTGCCCTTGATGATGCGGGGAGCGAAGAGCGTGCGCGTGGTCCACGCCTCCGTGTTGGCATCGAGCCAGGCGCGCGTCGCCTCGTCGAGCTCGAGCAGGTTGTCGACGGGGTGGCGGGTTCCCGACGTGGGGTAGTCGCTGGGGACGGCGAGCACGTGGCCGCTGACCGAGTCGATCTGGGCCCGGATGATGTTCTCCCGGCTGCCCCCGACGAAGCCACGCCCCAGGATGATGAGGGCGACGCCCGCGATGATGGAGATCATCGACAACGAGGTGCGCCCGTACTGACGGAGCACGTTACGAAGGGCGATGCGGAAGAGGAACATCATGCACCCCCGCTTCCGTCCGCGGCCGGCTCTCGTACCTCGTCCCCCGCCACCTGGCCGTCGTGCAGGGCGATGACCCGGCGGGCGCGCGCCATGACCATGGGATCGTGGGTCGAGAAGATGAAGGTTGCCTTCCGCTGGTCGTTCATCTCGCGCATCAGGTCCAGGATCTGGCTTCCGGTGGTGGAGTCGAGGTTGGCCGTGGGCTCGTCGGCGATCACCACCGCCGGCTTCTTGACCAGGGCCCGGGCCACGGCGACGCGCTGCTGCTGGCCACCGGACAGCTCCGCCGGCTTGCGCTTCAGCATCTCACCGAGCCCCACCGCCGCCAGGGTCTCCTGGGCCAGCTTGCGCCGATCGCCTGATGTGCCGGCCAGGTGCAGCGCCATCTCGACGTTTTCGGTGGCGGTCAGAACCGGAACCAGGTTGAACGACTGGAAGACGAAGCCGATGTTCTCGGCCCGCAGCCGGGCCAGGGCCCGCGACCCGAGGCCGCCAGCGGCCTGCCCGGTGATGCTGACCGAGCCGGAGGTCGGGACATCGAGCAGGCCGACGAGGTTGAGCAGCGTTGTCTTCCCGGATCCCGAGGGGCCTGAGATGGCGGTGAACTCCCCCGGCTCGAAGGCCAGCGAGACCTTGTCCAGGGCGTGCACCGCGGCGGCCCCGGAGCCGTAGGTCTTGGTGGCGTCTCGTAGCTCGCATATGGACATGGGACACCTCAGAAGTTCAGCCGACTCCAGACGATGAAGGTCGCGCTGGGCACCAGGCCGCGCATGTCGACGGGAATCGGTCCGTCCGGGGCGGGTACGGTCAGGACGAGATCCCCATCCGCCGGGTGGAGCTCGCCACCGTCTCCCCAGGTGGAGAAGGGGACCTGCGCCGTGGCGGCCAGCTCCAGCCGATCGGTGGCAGCCCACGACAGCGTGGGCACCACCACGGCGCTGCCGTCGCCGAGGCTCTGAACGGCCAGGGCGCTGAACGTCAGATCCGGGTTGATGGTCTGCGCCAGCATGACCATGGCGTAGTCGCGGCCGCGGAGGAAGGGCGCGAAGGGGTCCGCCGGCTCGGCCTGTCCATCACCACCGAGAGGCACATCCCCGGTGGCGCACGTGGGCAGCTCGATGGCGTCGCTCAGGGGGGCGAGGGCGGGCGGGTGGGTCTCGCCGGCGCCGTTGCGGTAGTACTGGGCCCGCACCAGGAGGCCGTCGAGGACCGGCCAGGAGTAGTCGATTCCGACGGCGACCTCTTCACTCCACTCGTCTTCGTGGCCGAAGTGGCCCGAGGCCTCGAGCCAGTAGCCGACGACGGCGGTGCCGCGCAGGTCGAGCCCCACGATGCCGCTCTCCGACTCCTGCCGGTAGGCCCCCACCAGGGAGATGTCGGCAAGCCCCACGTTCAGCGTTCCGCGGACCGCGACACGGGCGGCGTCGAGGGCGTCGTTGCCTCCGAGAACCATCTGCACGTCATGGTCCTCGCCAACGGGGATGGTCGCCCGCAGCGCGTTGACGCCGCGCCGCTGCCGCCAGGGCTCGAGGAGCAGGATCTCGGGGAAGGGGTCGGTGGGGTTGACCATCAGGGCCGAGCCCCAGTTGACGGCCTGCCGCCCCAGGCGCAGGTCGGCCCCGGGCAGGTACCAATCCAGGTAGAGGCGCTCCACCGACAGGTAGTCCTCCGCCCTGGAGACCCGCAGGAAGGAGTTCTCCTCCTCGGGCCACGCGCACTGGGCGGCCTCGAGCAGAGGGCCCAGGGCGGACGCGCGCAGCGTCTCACGAAACTCGTTCTGGAGCGAGCGACCCTGGCTGAAAGCCAGCTCGACGCCCACGGTCAGGGAGAGGCGGTCGGACAGGTCGGTGCTGAGCTCGGGCCGCAGCCGCTGGATCGCCTGCACCGGCTCCCCCTCGACGCCTGAGTAGCCCTGCAGGCGCAGCTCGACGAAGCCACGTCCATCGGAAGCCTCGAGGGCAGCCGGAGTCAGGGCCAGAACGGCCACGGCGGTGGTCAAGGAAGGTCTCATGGCGAGTCGCCCCCGGTCGGCCGCGCCCTCTGGAGGAAGGGAACCGTGTCCAGGTCGATGGTCGCCTCGGAGTCGGTGGGTTGCGTCCCCGGCTGCTGCAGGCCCCGGCGCAGGATGGAGAGGACGCCGGCGACGAGCTTCCGCTGTTTCGCCCCGGGGAAACGGTGGCCGAGCTCGGGCCGCCCACACAGCTCGATCAGGTCGACGCCCAACATCCGCCGCAGCGCCGTGTCGAGCCCCGGGCCCGCCGCCGCAGCGACCAGGTCGGCGGCGAGGTCGAGGTCGATGTCGGGTCGCACCTGCCCGCTCTCGACGCCCTGCTGCAGGATGGCGCGCAGGTTGGCGCGCCGCAGCTGGTCCAGCTCTTCGGTGACGGCGGCCAGGCCCTGGTCGGCGGGATCGTGGTGCCAGACGGCGGCGGCCACCCGGGAGAGCCGGGGGTGGGCCAGGCCGAACCTCATGGCGAACAGGAGGATGTGTTCGAGCTGCCCGAAGAAGTCGGACCCGGCCGGAGGCGGGTGGGCCCGGAGGAATGCCAGCTTCTCGGCGGCGACGTAGTCGAACAGGAGCCAACGGTACAGATCGAGCTTGTTCTCGAAGTACTGATAGAAGCTGCCCTTGGCAATGCCGGCCCCGGCCACGAGGCGAGAGATGGAGACCTTGGCATAGGGTTGGCGGGCGAACTCGTCGACCGCCAGCTCAGCGATCCGACGTCGCTTCTCGTCCGGCAGATTGAGGAAGGTCGCCTTGGGCATTGAGAGGTCTCGCTGACGCGATCACGCGGCCATGTGACTTTTCAGTCATATGACTATATAGTCACACTTGCCGTCGGTGTCAAGTCTCGCCGGCCGCGACGGTAGACTGCCGGACGGCAGAGGGGTAGTGTTTCGCGCCGGGCTCGGAGGGTCGCTTGAGCTCCCGCGCCCCAGGAATGTGCCTTGTGAGGCTCACGGAAACGATGTTGAAGGCGGGGCCAAACGTCTGCGGGCTGCTGATTCTGGGTCTTGGGATGTCCCTCGCGGCGGCTCCTCGCGTGGCGGAGGGCCAGAGCGAGGAAGAGCCGCACGACGGCTCTCCGACACCGAGATGGCTGCACTCGGTCGCCGTGGTGGACGGGAAGGTCTAC
>JAJDNS010000229.1 GCA_022340585.1 Acidobacteriota bacterium | reverse complement strand
TCCCTGGCGCCGCCGCCCCCACCCTCCGCTCCGCTCGACCCCACACCCACGCCCCCTCCTCCCCGTTCCCTGCCCCCGCCGTTCATTCCCTCAACCGACCCTCCATTCCCTGAAACGACCGTCTGTTCCCACTCTTGCGCGCAGGCGCCAGCCCGCGGGTGACCGTCCTTTTTGCGCCGACCCGTCCACAAACGAGACATCTTCCGGGACATCTGTCGCTTCAATGTCGTAATCGTCAGACCAATGTCACATCCGTCACGCTGCCGTCATCTCTCAACTTCCGTGTTCAGAGTCAGTTGGGAGCGTGCGGGGGCGCCTTCCCTCCTCGCTGGCACGAGTTGTGATCCTCGCTGGGGCCGGAGGGCTCGGGGAGGCCCATGGAGCTGGGCGCGAAGGTGATCGGGGTGATGGCCACGGTGGCCCTTGCCGTCGCCTGTGGGGGCGCCTCCAGCCCCCTCGCGGTGGGAGACCTCCCGAGCGACGATCCCGTCTTCGTCCTCCTCGAGGCGCGGCAACACCACTGGTGCGAGAAGATCACCGGGCGAACGTGCGCCGTCTACACGTCTTCCACACACGCCGACTACGCGGCCTGGGTGGACTGGAGCGTGCCGTCACCCACCGTCTTCTGGAACCAGAGGGTCCTGACCGACCGCCAGTTCTGGATCACCGACCCGCGCATGGCCCACGAAGCCTGCCACCTGAAGCACGGGTTGCAGCCCGACTGGACCCCCGCGCAGAAGGAGCGGTACGCGGACTGGTGCGCCCTCGCGTACGCTGGCTCCGCTCCCTGAGCAGGTGGCTCGCAGCCCGAACCTCACCGCCAGGCTCGGTGAGCATGGCGGTGACGGTGCGCTTCAGCTAGAGCGCCGCCATGACCTCCTTGAAGAGGTAGTTGGCGCCCTCGATGCCGTCCCACGGGCCGTCCTCGTACTCCAGCGCGTACCAGCCCTTGTATCCGCCGTCCTCCATGATCCGGACGCAGCGCTGGACGTCGACCTCGTCCCAGCGATCCCAGTACTTGGCGTGGACGATGGTGGAGCAGTACGGCACCAGGGCCTTGAGCCCGTGGTAGAGCAGGTACTTGTGCTCCCAGTTGCAGAAGTCCGGTGAGGCCTTGCAGTAGGGGCTGTTCACCTCGTCGAGGATGATCCGGATGATCATGGGGTCGGCGCTGAGTCCCCAGTGGTTCTCGATGGTGACCGCCACCCCGACCTTCTCGCCGTACTCGGCCATCTGCCTGAACGACTCGATGCCGACGTCCAGGTACTTCACGATCTCCTCGTTCTTCGGGTAGCCGGTCTCGGCGGTGGCACACGGCGCCACCCGGGGGCCACCGGTGTTCACGCGCATCGTCCTCGCGCCCAGCGTGGCGGCGGCGTCCAGCCAGTGCCGGGCCACCTGGATGCCGGCCTTGCGCTTCTCCGGGTCCAGATCGGAGATGTCCCGGGGAGCGTTGTTGGACACGTGAACGCACTCGACGCCCAGGGAGGCGTTCTTGTTGGCCAGCTCGTCGAGCCACTTCTTGCCCGACGCCGTCGACGGGTCGAACTCGTAGAAGGTGCGGGTGCGCTCGCCCCGGGTCCAGGTCTGCTCGAGGAACATGCTGTCGTCGGTCACGTCCCCGAAGAGAGACGACCAGAGGTCCATGTGGGTGACGCCCGGCCAGGTGTCCTTCGTGAACTGGGCGAAGTCCATCATGGTGATCTCGCCGTACTTCTTCTTCATCGCCTGGGCTTCTTCGCTGGGGGGACGCCCGTCCGGGCGCTGCTTGAAGAGGGTGCGCGCGGGCCAGGTGTTCGACGCGATGCGGGCCAGCTTGTCCTTCTCGGTGAGGGCCCCGGCCGCCACCGGCCCGGCGCCGGCGAGAACGGTTGCCCCGGCGGCCAGCCCGGCCCCGGCCGTCTTCAGAAAGTCCCTGCGGTTCGAGTCCTGTGGGCGACGTCCGTCTTCACTCATGAATGCTCCTCTCGACGGGGCGTGCTCGGGACGCCCCCACGCACATTCTACTCTCGGGCCCGCCGGGGAGAGGAGATCAGGTCGGGAGCGGGACGTCGAACGCCGCGGCCAGGCCGTCGGCGACGGCCAGACCGGACCGGGTCGGCACCAGACGCCGGCCGGTCGGGCCGCTCGTCACGACGAGCCGGCCCTCGGTGGCGAGGCGGGCGACGAGGGCGTCGTTGGCGGCCAGCACGTCGATCCCGTAGCGCACCGCGAAGGCGTCGAGGTCAACCCCGGCGGTGGTGCGCAGGCCCAGCAGGAGCGCCTCGGTGGCCATGGCCCGGCGACCGAGACGCTCCTCCCCCGCGATGGGCCGCTCGCCCGCCGCCACCCGACGCTCCCAGGGCAGGGTGCGCCGCTCGTTCCACCAGCGGTGGGCCCGTCGGGTCCCGTCCGCGTCGGCGGTGGCGAGCGAGTGCGCCGAGGGGCCGAGCCCGAGGTAGGGAGTGTGGTCCCAGTACTTGCGGTTGTGGCGCGACTCGTGGTCGGGGCTGCGCGCGAAGTTGGAGACCTCGTACGCCGAGAAGCCGGCGTCGGCGAGGACGCGGTGGGTGAGGTCGAAGAGGGTGGCCTGCTCCCTCTCGGGCATCTCGGAGAGCTGGCCCCTTCGGGCGCTCACCCCGAACCGGGTGCGCGGGTGGATCGTGAGCTGGTAGCAGGACACGTGTCCCGGCCCCACGTCCACGACGGCCATCAGGTCGCGCCGCCAGGTCTCCGGGGTCTGGTCGGGCAGGCCGAAGATGAGGTCGACCGAGACGGTGTCGAACCCCGCGGCGAGGGCGGTGTCGGTGGCGGCTCGCGCCCGCTTCCCGTCGTGACGACGGCCGAGGAAGCGGAGGGCGTCATCGGAGAAGGACTGCACCCCCAGGGACAGGGTGCGCACCCCGAGGCCCCGCCACTCGGCACAGGCCGCCGCCGTCACGTCCTCGGGGTTGGCCTCCAGGAAGACCCAGGCCGCCGGGGCGAGGGCCAGGTGCTCCCGGCCGGCGTCGAGGACCCGCGCGAGGTCCCCGGGGGGCAGGAGCGATGGCGTCCCCCCGCCGAGGTAGACGGTGTCGAAGGGCGTGGGGTCCCTCCACTCGCGCGCGGCGAGGGGCACCTCGGCCACGAGGTGATCGACGAAGCGTCTCCGCGCGGGCACCCCGGCGCGCAACACCGAGAAGTCGCAGTACGGGCAGATGGCCGAGCAGAAGGGAAGGTGGAGATAGAGCCCGGGAGCCCCCGATCGATTCGCCCGCGGCCCCCCGGTCGGCATTCCCCTCCGACCATAGCACCTGTCCCGGCTATCTGCCGTTCTCCTCCTCGGTCCGGAGCACCGACACGAACGCCTCCTGCGGAATCTCCACCGCCCCCACCATCTTCATCTTCTTCTTCCCTTCCTTCTGCTTCTCGAGGAGCTTGCGCTTGCGGGAGATGTCGCCCCCGTAGCACTTCGCCGTCACGTCCTTGCGGTAGGCGTTGATGGTGGTGCGAGCGATGACCTTGCCCCCGATGGCGCCCTGGATGGCGATCTTGAACTGCTGGCGCGGGATCGTCTTCGCCAGCCGCTCGCAGTAGCGCAGCGCCCGCGGCCGCGAGAACTCGCGGTGGACGAGCTGCGAGAGAGCGTCGACCTTCTCCCCGTTGACGAGGATGTCCACCTTGACCATGTCGCCGAGGCGGTAGTCCAGGAGCTCGTAGTCGAACGATCCGTAGCCCTGGGTGATCGACTTCAGCCGATCGTAGAAGTCGAAGAGGACCTCGGCCAGCGGAAGCTGGCTCACGACCTCCATCCGGCCCGCGGCGAGGTAGTTGAAGGTGGTGTCGACCCCTCGCCGCTCGCGGCACAACTCCATCACGACGCCGAGGTAGCGCTCCGGGGTCATGATCGCGGCCTTGATGTACGGCTCGTGGGCCTCCTTGATCGACGCCGGGTCCGGGTAGAAGGTGGGGTTGTCGACCCAGACGTCGGAGTCGTCGTTCATCACGATGCGGTAGCGCACCGAGGGCGCGGAGAGGATGAGGGAGAGGGCGTGCTCGCGCTCGAGCCGCTCCTGCACCACGTCGAGGTGGAGGAGCCCCAGGAACCCGCAGCGGAAGCCGAAGCCGAGGGCCGCCGAAGAGTCCTTCTCGTAGGTCAGGGACGCGTCGTTCAGCTTCAGCTTCTCGAGGGCCCTGGTCAGGTCCTCGTAGTCGTCGGTGGCCATCGGGTAGATCGAGGAGAAGACGACCGGCTTCGCCTCGCGGTAGCCGGGCACGGGCTCGGAGGCCGGGCGCTCGACCTCGGTCAGGGTGTCGCCGATGGCGAGGCCCGAGAGGCTCTTCACTCCCGCCAGGACGTAGCCCACCTCTCCCGCGGACAGCTCGGGGGCGGGGAGGTGCTTCAGGCGCTGGTAGCCGACCTCCTCGACCTTGTGCTCCTGGCCCGAGTGCATGAGCCGGATCCGGGTGCCGGCGCGCACGACGCCGTCGAAGACCCGGACCTGCAGGACGGCGCCACGGTAGGCGTCGTACTGGGCGTCGAAGAGCAGCGCCCGCAGGGGCGCCGCGGGGTCACCCGGGGGCGGCGGCAGCTGCTGGACGATCGCCTCCAGCACGTCGTCGATGCCCGTGCCCAGCTTGGCCGAGACCTGGATCGAGGCGAACGGGTCGAGGCCGAGGTCGCGGTCGATCTCCTCCATCACCCGGTCCACGTCGGCGGACGGGAGGTCGATCTTGTTGATCACCGGGACCACCTCGAGGTCGAACTCCATGGCGAGGTAGAGGTTCGCCACGGTCTGCGCCTCCACCCCCTGGGAGGCGTCGACCACCAGGAGGGCCCCCTCGCAGCTCATCAGCGAGCGGCGCACCTCGTGGGAGAAGTCCACGTGCCCGGGGGTGTCGATCAGATTGAGCTCGTACGTCCGCCCGTCCTTCGCGGTGTAGGGCATGCTGACGGTGTTGGCCTTGATCGTGATCCCGCGCTCGCGCTCGAGGTCCATCGAGTCCAGGATCTGGTCGCGGAACTCCCGCGTCTCCACCGCCCCGCAGCGCTGGATGAGGCGGTCGGCCAGCGTCGACTTCCCGTGGTCGATGTGGGCGATGATGCAGAAGTTCCGGATGTGATCCATGGTCGGGGCGCGTCCCGGTCAGACTCTACCGGCTTCGCGGTCCCGGGCCAAGCGCGGCGAGGGGACACCGGTCTCCGGCTGTTGCCCCGTCCTGACCTGGCTGGGGACGAGCTCTACTCGGAGCGGTCCAGGATCGTGTAGACCACCGGGATGATGACGAGGGTCAAGGCGGTCGAGACGAGCAGCCCGCCGATGACCGTCATGGCCATCGGGGCCCGGAGCTCGCTCCCCTCGCCGTGGCTGATGGCCATGGGGAGGAGGCCGAGAACGGTGGTGGCGGTGGTCATGAGGATCGGGCGCAGGCGCACGTCGCCTGCGCGCTTCAGCGCCTCCACCTTGGCCATGCCTTCCGCCCGCAGGCGGTTGGTGTAGTCGACGAGGATGATGGCGTTGTTGACGACGATCCCGGCGAGGAGGATGACCCCTATGAGAACCACGACGCTCAGTGGAATGCCGAAGATGAAGAGCGTGCCCACGACGCCGATGAGCGAGAGGGGCACCGAGAAGAGGATGACGAAGGGGTGGAGCAGCGACTCGAACTGTGAGGCCATCACGAGGTAGACCATGAAGACCGCGAGGAGGATGGCGAAGCGCATGCTCTCGAAGGACGTCTCCATCTCCTGGCGCTGGCCCCCGAGCCGGCTGTCGAATCCCACCGGGAACGTCATCTCGTCGAGGGCGGCCTGGATGGCAGTGGACGCGCTCCCCAGGTCGAGCCCGTCGAGGTTCGCGGTGATGAGGGCCATGCGCTCCCCGTCGGCGCGTCGGATCTCGGCGGGACCCAGGGTCTCGGTCACGTCGGCCACCGCGGAGAGGGGGATGGCGGTCGCTCCCTCCTGGGCCACGCTGAGGTTTCGGAGGTCGTCGGCGCTGCTCCGGTACTTCTCCTGGGCCCGGAGGCGGATGTCGATGGTCCGGTCCTCCCGGGTGATGTCGGTGACGATGTCGCCGAGCACCTTCGACCGCACGACCGAGGCCACCTGCTGGACGGAGAGCCCGAGGGTGGCCAGGCGCTCCCGGTTGAACCGGATCTGCAGCTCCGGGTTGCCGCCCTCGGTGGAGGACTTCACGTCCACCAGCCCGGGGATCGTCTCCAGCCGCCTCACCGCTTCGTCGGCCAGGCGCTCGAGGAGCTTGAGGTTGTAGCCCCGGATCTCGAGCTCGATAGGGGTCTTGAAGCTGAAGTACGAGGGCCGGCCAAAGAGGTAGGAGTAGTCCCCGTCCCTCTCGAGCTCGGGGCGGAGCGCGTTCATGAGGGCGGTCTCCCGCTCGCGCGAGGTCGGTGGGGCCACGCGGATCGTGAGCTGGGAGAGGTTCTCGCGCAGCTCGCCGGCGATGCCCCCCTGCTGGCGCGACGTGCCGGCCACCCCGTAGACCAGGGTGACGCCGGGCAGGGCCATCGCCGCCCTCTCGAGCTTCGCCAGGCGGCGGGCGGTCACGTCGAGCCGGGTGCCGGGGGGCAGCTCGGCGTCCACGTAGAACTCGCCCTGGATGAGCTCGGGGACGAGCTCGGTCCCCAGGGTGGGGATGAGGGCCACGCTGCCGGCGAAGAGAAGCAGGGCCACGCCCAGCGTCGGGGCCCGGTGGTTCAGCGCGGTCGCGAGGACCCCGGGGTAGATGCGACGCACCCAGCTGAAGCCGGCGTCGAAGAGACGGAAGGGAATCGCGAGAGCGAGGCGGACGAGGGCGTCGACCCCCAGGGCGACGGCCTTCACCACCCGGGCCAGGACCACGGTGACGGGGAAGAGGAGGCGTCCGACCATGCCCCGCGACGTGCCCGCGGCGGTGGCGGGTTCCTTGAGCTGGCGCGAGGCGAGCATGGGGATGACGGTGAGGGCCACGATGAGCGAGACCGCCAGCGAGTAGGTGACGGTCATGGCCTGGTCGCCGAAGAGCTGCCCGGCCACTCCCTCCACGAACACGATGGGCACGAAGACGCAGATCGTGGTCAGGGTGCTGGCCACCACGGCCTGGCCGACCTCGCCGGCGCCGACCCGCGCGGCCTCGACGACCTCGAGGCCCTCGTCGCGCTTGCGCTGGATCGACTCCAGCACGACGATCGAGTTGTCCACGAGGAGGCCTATCCCGAGGGTGAGGCCGCCCAGGGACATGATGTTGAGGGAGATCCCCGACAGGTACATCAGAAGGAAGGCGGTGACCACGGAGATCGGGATCGAGATCGCGATGATCGCCGTGGACCGGAAGTCGCGGAGGAAGAGCGAGAGGATGAGGACCGCGAGGAAGCCGCCGATGAGCGCGCTCTGCAGCACGTCGGCCACCGACTGGCGGATGTAGCGGGCCTGGTCGGTGATGACGGTCAGGTCCAGCTGACGGCCGGTCGTCTCGAGCCGCTCGCGCACCGAGTCCAGCTGGCCGGCGACCCGGTCGACCACGGTCACGGTGTTGGTGCCACCCTCCTTGTAGATGGCGATCTCCACCGCCTCCTGGCCGTTGATCCGGGTGATGACCTCGCGCTGCTTGTGGCCGCGCACGATCCGGGCGATGTCCTGGAGCCGGACGACGCCCTGGCCACTGGAGTCGACGATGATCTCGTTGAGATCCTGGGCCCGCTCGATCTCCATGATCGTGCGGACCATGTACTCGGCCTGGCCGTCCTGAAGGCGTCCCCCGGTGAGGTTGACGTTCTCCTGGGCGAGGCGGGCCACGACCTCCTGGACGGTCAAGCCCAGGCTCGCCACCCGGCGCTCGTCGATCTCGACCTGGATCTCCTCCTCCAGTCCGCCCGCGACGATGGCCCCGGCGACCCCGTCGACCCGTTCGAGCAGGCGCTTGACCTCCCGATCACCGATCAGGCGCAGGCGCACGAGCTCCTCGTCGCCGGTGAGGCCGATGCGCATGACGGGGTCGAGGGACGGGTCGTAGCGGAGGAGGATGGGCCGGACCGCGTCGTCGGGAAGCTGGAGGAGGTCGAGGCGCTCACGGACGTCGAGGGCGGCGAAGTCCATGTTCGTGCCCCAGCCGAACTCGAGAGTGACCTCGCTCCGGTCGGCCCGGGAGCTGGAGGTGACCGACACCACGCCGTTGACCACGCCGACCGCGTTCTCCACCGGTCGGGTGAGAAGGGTCTCGATCTCGGTGGGGGCGGCGCCCTCGAGCTCGGTCCGAATGGTCAGCGAGGGGTAGGCGATGTCGGGGAGCAGGTCGACGGCCAGGTCGCGGAAGGCGACCACGCCGAAGATGATCCCGGCGAGGGCGAACACCGTGACCGTGACCGGCCGGCGAGTGGAGAAGTCGACGATCCTCATGGCAGCGGGGGGGGGCCTAGCGTCCGCCGCCGGGGCCAGGAGATCCACCGCCACCGGGCCCACCCCAGGTTCCGGGACGACAGACGAGCTGCGCGGGGTCGTCGCGCCGCGGCTGGCACTTCCCGTCCACGTCGTCGCCGCTGCGGGGTGGGGTGAACGAGCAGTCGGCCCCCTCCTCCTTGCCCTTGCAGGCCTCCAGCATCTGCGGGGGAGGGCCGCCGCCCCAGCCCCCCGGCTGCTGTCCGCGGGCCTGGGCCGGTGCCGGCGGGGCTCCCGCCGGTGGGGCGTCGGCGCGGCGCTGCCCGGGCGAGCCCGGCGAGGTCGCCACTTCCGCACCGGGGCCCTCGAGGATCCGGATGGGCGTGCCGTCGCTGAGGCCGTCCTGGCCCACCACGATCACGCGGTCGCGGTCCTCGAGCCCGGAGGCCACCTCCACGATGTCGGCCTCCTCGTAGCCCAGCTGGATCGCCCGGCGCGCGGCGGTGTCGCCGTCAACCACGTAGACGGTGTCGCCCAGGCTCTCGAGGGAGAGCGCGGACTTCGGGATGGTGAGGGCGTCCTCGTGCCGGTCGACCTCCAGGAAGACGCTGGCGAACATTCCCGGCCGGAGCTTGTCACGGCCGTCGACCTCCAGCGTGACTCGGATGGTGCCGGTGGTGGCATCGACGACGGGGCTGAGCCGAAGGACCTTCGCGGGGAAGCGCTCACCGGGCCAGGCCTCGACGGTGAGGTAGGCGGGCTGGCCCTTGTGGAGGCTGGGCAGCTCCTTCTCCGGGACCTGGATCTTGCTCAGGAGGGGATCGAAGTCCGAGATGCGGAAGAGGACCTGCCCCACGGTGACGTTGTCCCCGAGCTTGACGTCGCGGTCGACGACGACCGCGCTGAACGGGGCCCTGATCTCCGTGTAGTCGAGCTGCACCTGCCGGTCGAGGAGGGTGGCTTCCGCCGACTCCTTGGCCGCGAGGGCCGCATCGTAGTCGGCCTGGCTGATGAGCTGCTCCTTGAAGGTCTCCTGGGCTCTCTTGTAGACCCTCTCCGCTTCCTGGAGGGCGACCTGGGCGATCTTCACCTGGGCCCGGGTCTCCTTCGGATCGATCCGGGCCATGACCTGGCCCTTGGAGACCTGGCGGCCCTCTTCGGTGAGAAGCTCGACCAGCGGTCCCTGGGTCCGGGCGACGATCTGGACGTCGTTTTCGGCCTCCAGGCTTCCATTGGTCTGGATGTAGGAGGCCACGGACTGCCGCTTCACCGCGGCGACCTCGACCGGGACCGCCGCGGTCTCTTCCCCGCCCGGTCCTCCGCTCCACTGACCGCCCGGGCCTCCCGAGGCACTCCCACCCGAGGTGCGCTGCCCTCCCCCGGGACGGCCCGAGCCCTCACCGCCCTCGTCCGAGCCCCCGCCGCAGCCGGCGAGGGCCAGTCCCAGGGCGACCACTGTCGCCATCACTCTTGCCTGTGTCGTATTCATGTTCTCAAGCAGTCCGCACGACCCGCCCGAAGAACTGGGACAGGTCGTCCACGAGGGAGTAGAAGGTGGGGATGATCACCAGGGTCAGACCCGTCGAGCTGGCCAGGCCCCCCATGATCACCAGGCCGATCGGCGCCCACTCGGCGGCGCGGCCCTCGGGCTGACCGAGCCAGCCCGGGAAGAGAATCGGGGCCACCATCGGGAGGAGCCCGAAGATGGTGGTCAGCGCGGTCATCAGGATCGGGCGCAGGCGGTGGCGGCCTCCGAGGACGATGGCCTCGTCCCGCGCCATGCCCTCTGCGCGGAGCTGGTTGATGTGATCCACGAGGACGATCGCGTTGTTGACGACGACGCCGAGGAGGATGACGAACCCGATGTTCGTGGTGCTGCTCATGGGCTGGTTCGCCAGGCGCAGCGCGATCCCCACGCCGATGAAGGCAAACGGGACGGAGAGGAGAATCGTGAGGGGCTGGACGAAGCTCTCGAACAGCGCCGCCATGATCAGGTAGACGAGGAGGAGGGCCATTGCCAGCGCCACCGTCCCTCCCTCCATGTCCTGCTGGGCAAACCGCACCCATCTTCCGAACTCCACGTCGTAGCCGGGGGGCAGGTGGATGGAGTCCAGGATGCCTCTCACTTCTCCCATCATGCGGAAGTTCGTCGAGGCGGAGGTCGTGTTGGCGGTGACGTCCAGCTCGGGGCGACGATTCTCGCGCTCGATGGTGCTCGGGCCGCTCTCGACCGAGAAGTCGGCGAGGGCCCCGACGGGCTGGCGGCCCGACGCGGCGCTCACCGGGAAGTTCCGGAGCTGGGAGAGCGTGCGGCGGTCCTCCTCCCGGAACTGGACCACGAGGTCGACCTCACGGTCGTCGGTGCGGATCTGGCTCACCGGACGGGTGGTGAGGGCGCTCGAGACCGTGTTGGCCACCGCCTGGGTGCTCAGTCCCGATTGCTGCGCCCGAGCCCGCCGGGGGACCACGTGGATCTCGTCGTCGCCGCTGTCGAGGGAGGTGTCCACGTCCTTGACCCAGGGCAGCTCGGCCAGGGCGGACGCGACCTTCTCGGCGACGAGCTTGAGCACCGCCATGTCGTCTCCTCGCACCTCGAGGCTGACCCCGGAGCCCCCACCCCCGCGCCCCTGGGACTGCTCGATGCGGAAGTCGACGCCGGCCTTGACCGGGAGGAGGCTGCGAACCTCCTCGGTGATCTCGCGGGTGGTGCGTTTCGACTCGTCCTCGTCCTTCAGGAAGATCTCGAAGCGCCGCCCTCCCCTGAAGCCTCCGCGCGAGCGCCCGCTGTTCCGGTCGTACTCGTAGACGATGTCCGCGATCTCCAGCTCTTCCCGCCGGGGTTCGAGCAGGGCCCGCACCTCCTCGAAGAGCGCGGCGGTCTGCTCGAGGGAGTAGGTGCGGGGGGTGTCGATGTTGATCCGGACCTGGCGCTCCCGCGAGCCGTGGGTGAAGCTGCGCTCGATGCCCTGGAAGAGGGCCCAGGAGCCCCAGAGCATGAAGACGATGGAAACCAGGAAGAGCGGCCGGTGATGGATGGTGAAGCCGATCAGCCGGCCGTAGAGGCTCGACATCCCGTCGATGAAGCGGCTGCGGCTGCGCGTCTCCCCGGACAGGAGAGAGGCCGCGACGGTGGGGACGACGGTGAGGGCGACGAGGAGCGAGGCGACCATCACCACGCAGACCGTCACCCCGAGGTCGGTCATGAACCGCATGAAGCCGCCGCCGCTCGAGCTGATGAAGATGAGGGGGACGAAGACACAGATCGTCGTGGCCGTGGAGGCGATGATGGGCATCGCCACCTCGCTCGTCCCCAGGAGCGCAGCGGTGCGGGCGTCCTCGCCCAGGTCCTGGACGTGGCGGAAGATCGACTCGATCACGACCACCGAGTTGTCCACGAGCATGCCCAGGGCGAGCATGAGGCCCATCAGGCTCATGATGTTGAGGGTGATGGTCGATACCCCGGCCTGGCGCATGAGGTAGAGGATGGCGAAGGTGAAGACGACGCAGATCGGGATCGCCAGCGCCACCAGGAAGGTCGTGCGGACCTTCCGCAGAAAGAGGAAGAGGAAGACGACGGCCAGCAAGCCTCCGACGATCCCGGCGTTGCGGAGCTGTCCGAGACCCTTGCGGACGTCGATCGAGGAGTCCCGGTAGATGCGGGTCTGGAGGCCTTCGGCCTCCGGCATCGTCTTAATGTCGGCCAGCTCGGCCTTGGTGGCGTCGGCCACCGCGAGAAGGTTGGCGGTGGAAGTCTTGTAGACCCGCACGGTCAGGGCCTCGGTGCCGTTGAGAAAGTTGAACTCCTCCTGGCGGGGGAAGCTGTAGCTCACTTCGGCCACGTCCCCGACGGTCAACCCCTCGCCGTTCAGGGGCTGGGCCCGGATCTCGTCCAGAGTCTTGTACTCGCCGATGCTGCGCACCATGAGCCGGCGGGGCCCCTCCTCGATGTAGCCTCCGGACTGGGTGACGTTGGCGGCGCGCAGGGTCTGGGAGATCTGGCGCACGTCGAGGCCGTGCGCCTGGAGGCGCGAGGGGATCAGGTCGACCCGCACCTGGGCCTCCTCCATCCCCCGGATCTGGACCTGCGCCACCCCCTCGAGTCGCTCCAGGCGACGCTGGATCACGTCCTCGACGAAGTGCTGCATCCGGTCACGTGGCCATTTCGCGGTGACATGGAACTGCAGGACCGGGAGGTCCTCGCTCTGGAAGCGTCGGACGCGCACCTGACGGAGATCGGCGGGAAGGAGGTGGCGCACGCGGTCGACCCGATCCCGGACCTCGACCGCGGCGAGATCCATGTCCGTCCCGTCCTCGAACTCGACGCTGACGCTGCCGTCGTCGGCCGACGCTCGGGCGCTCAGGGTCTGGATACCCTGGATGGTTCCCAGGGAGTCCTCGAGGGGCCGCACGATGCGCCGCTCGGTCTCCTCCGGCGAGGAGGAGGGGTAGGGCGCGGAAACCCAGATGTGGGAGGACGAGAAGCTCGGAAGGAACTCGAGAGGCAGGCGATGGAGGGACACCCAGCCCAGGACCATGACCCCGAGGACGATCATCCCCATCGTCACCCGGCGCTCGATGGCGAACCGAGCGATGGGGTTGATGTGGCGGCCCCCCGGCGGGGCCTTTTCGCCCACGGTCTCGCTCATGCGTACACTCCGCTTCCCGCCCTCTGGAGCGGCCCCCCGACTCCAGGACGAGCTGGTCTGGAACTGCTTGAGTCCCAGATATTAGACCGTTCCGGGTGAAGTTGGTTTAGTCGCGCGTCAAAAGATGTGCCAGGGAAGGGAAGCCCCGCCGGCCCCCTAGCCTCCGCTCGGGCCGGGCTGGGCCAGGAGGCGCGCGATGGGGGCCAGGGCGCGCCACCACTGGTCCCGGGGACGCTCGTTCTTCATGTCCATCTGGCGTGGCAGGTCCTCGATGGCGGTGACCGCGACCTTGCCCTCCTGCACCCCGATGAAGACGGCGTCCGGGGCGCTGGACTCCGCCTCCCGGACCAGGAACCGGACGCACTCGTCGGCGAACCGGGTGGCGAGGATCCGGTCGAAGGGGCTCGGGTCGCCACCCTGCTGGAGGTGGCCCAGGATGGCCTGGCGGACGTCGAAGAGGTCTCCGCCCTCCTGCTCGAACAGCGCGTACATGAAGGGAGTCGTGTAGAGGGGGTTGGCCTCCTCGGCGCGGACCACGAGGCCCAGCCGCTTGCCCTGGCGGAACCCCTCGGCCATGGCCTCGAGGTCACGCTGCAGGTCGGCGAGCGTCACCCCTTCCTCGTGGATGTAGACCCGCTCGGCCCCGGTGGCGAGGCCCCCGAGGAGGGCGAGGTAGCCGCACCGGCGCCCCATCACCTCCACGACGAAGCACCGGTTCGAGGCGACCGCGGACTGCTTGATCTTGTCCACGGCCTGGACGATGGAGTTCAGCGCCGAGTCGCTTCCGATGGAGATCTCCGAGCCGGGCAGGTTGTTGTTGATGGAGGCGGGCATGCAGATCATCGGGATGTCGAACGCCGGGAACCGCTCCCGCTCGGCCCGCAGCTTGTGGATGGCCTGATAGCCGGACCAGCCCCCGACCATCAGGATCGCGCCGACCCCCTCGCTCTCGATGTGCCGGGCGATCGAGTACAGCTCGCGGTCGCCGGGGACGCGGCGGTTGGTGCCCAGCTCGGCCCCCCCTCGGCTCGCCCAGCCGTTGACGCTCATCCACGCCATCTCGCGGAAATCACCGTCGACGAAGCCCCGAAAGCCGTTGCGGACGCCCAGGATGCGGTGCCCCTGGTCGAGGGCCAGCCGCACCGAGGCCCGGACCGCGGTGTTCATGCCCGGGGCGGGTCCGCCGGAGTGGATGAGGGCGATGTTCAGCCGCTTCTGGCCCGGCTTCACCGGGTGGGGGAGGGCGCGGACGATCGTCCGCAGGGTCCGCAGGTTGCTCTCGAAACGGGCGCCGCGCTGGGCGAGGGCCCCGGCGAAGTCGCCGGCGTTCACGAGGGCGGCGACCTTCTGGGTCTGCTCCACGCACTCCATCAGGGGCTGACGGGTGACCCGGTTGTCCTTCATCCCGATGAGCTGGGCCTCGCCCCCCGGGGGCGCGGACAGGAGCTCCTCGACCGCGGCGTGCCCGATCACGGTGGACATGTAGCGGTCGAAGGCGCTGGGCGCGCCGCCCCTCTGGACGTGACCGAGGATGGTGACCCGGACGTCCTCCCCGAGGCGCTCGTGCAGGGCCTTGCGGACGTGCTCGGCGGTGATCGGCTGGCCGTGCCGGTCGCGGGCGCCCTCGGCCACGATGACGATGCTGTCGCGGCGGCCCCCCTCCCGGCCGGCCTTGAGCCGGGCGCACATGGTGGCCTCCCAGTCGTCCACGTCCGGCGGGCTCTCGGGGATGAGCACCCAGCTGGCTCCGGTGGCGATGGCGCCCATCAGCGCGAGGTAGCCGCAGTGGCGGCCCATCACCTCGACCACGAAGGTCCGCTGGTGGCTGGCCGCGGTGGACGCGATGGCGTCGACGGCCTCGGTGATCCGGTGGAGCGCCGTGTCGGTGCCGATGGTGGTGTCGGTCCCGAACATGTCGTTGTCGATCGAGCCCACCAGGCCGACGATGCTCAGGGGCGGGTGTCGATGGGCGGTGGCCTCGTCGAGACGTCCCGAGCTCGCCAGCTCTTCGACCAGAGAGGACCACTCGCGGCGGAGCATGTCGGCGCCGGTCAGGCTCCCGTCGCCGCCCACGACGACAAGGCTGTCGATCCCGGCCCGCACCAGGTTCTCGGCGGCCTGAAGCCTCCCCTCGCGGGTCCGGAACCGGTCCGACCGGGCGGTTCCGATGGCGGTGCCGCCCATGTGGAGGATGCCGCCCACCAGGTCCCAGTTGGCCGCCTGGATGCGGTCGCCGCCCTCGACCATGCCCTCGAAGCCCTCGCGGATGGTGAAGACCCGGGCACTACGCTCGAGGGCGGTGCGCACGACCGCCCGCACCGCGGCGTTCATGCCGGGTGCGTCGCCGCCGCTGGTGAGCACCGCGATGGTCCGAGCGGGCTGTTCGATCTCAGTGGTCATCGATCCCCCGAATCGTGGGCTCGAGGTCTTCTCGCGCCCACGAACCTCCCATCATAAACCCAGCCCGTGACCCTCGCCGGGCGGACCGGCTCCCGGACGGGGAACGGGCGCGGCGTTTGCCAGGTCCGGTCGGCTGCGCGATCATGCACCGTTTATCTGGAGGATCTCGATGCGCTTTGGCCACTTCGATGACGAGGCTCGCGAGTACGTCATCACGACCCCGCGGACCCCCTATCCCTGGATCAACTACCTGGGGACGGAGGACTTCTTCGGCCTCATCTCCCACTCGGGGGGCGGCTACTGCTTCTATCGGGATGCCCGGTTTCGGCGCCTGACCCGCTACCGGTACAACAACGTCCCCACCGACGTGGGCGGTCGGTACTACTTCATCAACGACGGGGGCGACTGCTGGACACCGGGCTGGTCGCCGGTCAAGCGCGATCTGGACCGCTTCGAGTGCCGCCACGGCCTCTCGTACACCCGGATCACCGGGGAGCGGAACGGGCTGCGGGGCGAGGTTCTCCACCTCGTCCCCCTGGGCACGAGCGCCGAGGTCCACCGGGTCACCCTGAGGAACCTGAGCCAGGCCGCGAAGTCGGTGAAGCTGTTCTCCTTCGTGGAGTTCTGCCTCTGGAACGCCTGGGACGACCAGACCAACTACCAGCGCAACTTCTCCACCGGGGAGGTCGAGGTGGACGGGAGCGCGATCTACCACAAGACGGAGTACCGGGAGCGGCGCGACCACTACGCGGTGTACGGGGTCAATGCCCCCATCGCCGGCTTCGACACCGACCGCGAGAGCTTCCTCGGACTGTGGAACGGGTGGAGCGAGCCCCAGGTCGTGGCGGAGGGTCGGTCCCGAGACTCGGTGGCCAGCGGCTGGGCCCCCATCGGGTCGCATCAGCTGGCCGTCGACCTCGCACCGGGAGAGGAGAAGTCGTTCGTCTTCCTTCTCGGCTACGTCGAGAATCCGGCCGCCGAGAAGTGGGAGTCTCCGGGGGTGGTGAACAAGGCCCGGGCGAAGGCCCTCCTGTCCCGCTTCTCGACCACGGACCAGGTCGAGTCGGCCCTGGCCGAGATCCGGGACTACTGGACGGGGATGCTCTCGAAGTACACCGCGAGCAGCGGCGACCCGAGGGTCGACCGGATGGTGAACGTCTGGAACCCGTACCAGTGCATGGTCACCTTCAACATGTCGCGGAGCGCCTCCTACTTCGAGACGGGAATTGGCCGGGGGATGGGCTTCCGCGACTCGAACCAGGACCTCCTGGGCTTCGTCCACCTCGTGCCGGGGCGGGCACGGGAGCGCATCCTGGACATCGCCGCCACCCAGTTCCCCGACGGCAGCGCCTACCACCAGTACCAGCCCCTCACCAAGCGAGGGAACAACGACGTGGGCTCGGGATTCAACGACGACCCGGTCTGGTTGATCGAGGGCGTGGCCGCCTACGTCAAGGAGACGGGGGACCTGGCGATCCTGAAGGAGGACGTCCCCTTCGACAACGACCCCGAGAACACCGGGACGCTGTTCGAGCACCTCAAGCGCTCCTTCCACCACGTCCTGGACAACCGGGGACCCCACGGGCTGCCTCTCATCGGCCGCGCTGACTGGAACGACTGCCTCAACCTCAACTGCTTCTCGGAGCAGCCCGACGAGCCCTTCCAGACCACCGGGAACCGGGTGGGGAAGACCGCCGAGTCCATCTTCATCGCCGGGCTCTTCGTCCACGCCGCGCCCGACTACGCCGACCTCGCCGAGGCCATGGGCTTCGGCGACGAGGCGAAGGCCGCGCGTGCCGCCGCCGACGAGATGAGCCGGGTCGTGCTGGAGCACGGCTGGGACGGCGACTGGTTCCTGAGGGCCTACGACTTCTTCGGCCAGAAGGTGGGCTCGAGCGAGTGTGAGGAGGGGCAGATCTTCATCGAGCCCCAGGGCTACTGCGTGATGGCGGGTATCGGGGTCGAGGGCGGGCAGGCGAAGCGGGCCCTCGACTCGGTGAAGGCGCGCCTGGCCACTCCCCACGGCATCGTCCTGCACCAGCCGGCCTACACCCGGTACCACCTCGAGCTGGGCGAGATCAGCACCTACCCCCCCGGCTACAAGGAGAACGCCGGGATCTTCTGCCACAACAACCCCTGGGTGACCATCGCCGAGACCGTCCTGGGGCGGGGCGACCAGGCCTTCGAGTACTGGAAGGCCACCGCGCCCGCCTTCCGCGAGGAGATCTCGGAGGTCCACCGCCTCGAGCCCTACTGCTACGCCCAGATGATCGCGGGCCGGGACGCCCCCCGGGAGGGCGAGGCCAAGAACGCCTGGCTGTCCGGGACCGCGGCCTGGAACTGGGTGGCCCTCACCCAGCACATCCTGGGGGTTCGCCCCGAGCTGGGAGGGCTGCGAGTGGAGCCGTGCCTGCCCGGCTCCATCGAGACCCTGGAGCTCACGCGCCAGTGCCGCGGGGCCGAGTACCGGATCACCGTGAAGAACCAGGGGACGGGGAAGCCGGCGCGGCTGGTCGTCGATGGGGCGCCGGTCGAGGGGACGCTCGTCCCCTGGGCGGCCGAGGGCGCCACGGTCACCATCGCGGTGGAGGTCTAGAGCCGAGGGGACTCGGCCCCGCGCCGGCGATAGGCGTAAAACATGAAACTCGATTTCAAGTGACTCGGTCCGGACCGAGTCACTTGAACCTGAACTTCAGTGTCAGGAAATCGGGAGGGCACCGCCGGCTGCCGAGATCGCGGCCTCCCTCGTCCCGCGCCTTCGGACACCAAGCCCGTCCCACCGTCGTGTATGCTGAGAGACTTGGAGGTCTCGTGAATCAGTCTCTCTCCAAAGATCTCGCCCTCCTGCTCCTGCGGCTGAGCGGGCTCGGGCTGGCTCTGGCCCACGGCTATGGAAAGGTACTGGCCCTGTCGGGGGGCCAGGGGGACCGCTTCGTCGAGGGTGTCGCGTCCCTCGGCTTCCCGCTGCCCGGGCTCTTCGCCTGGGCGGCCGCGCTGGCCGAGTTCCTGGGAGGGCTCTGCGTGGCGTTGGGCCTCGGGACCCGAGTGGCGGCGGCCTTCGCCGGGTTCGCCATGTTCGTGGCGGCGTTCGTTCGCCACCACGCCTTCCAGCACCTCCTGGTGGCGGTGGGCGTGATGCGGGCCTCGGAGGAGACGGTTCGCTCCTGGGGCAATCCCGAGCTGGCCCTCCTCTATCTCCTGGCCTTCGCGACGCTGGTGCTGACCGGAGGGGGCCGATTCTCTCTCGATCGCGTGCTTCCCGGACGTCGGCGCTAGGAGCGGGCCGGCCTTCGAGACTTCGTTGTCGATCACCCTTCTCAGCCGACGGGGATCCCCGTGGCGAGGGACGGCACGGCTTCCCCCGGGCGAGACGCAGAGCTGCGGAAGGGCGTCCGGGCCGCGTCGATCGTGAGGCCCACGACCTCGATGCGCGAGAGGTCAGCGGTGCCCAGACCGGCCTCCTCGGCCAGGGCCACGTGGTTGAGTCGCGTCTCGAAGGGCGTGGTGAAGTCGGCGGCGCGGGGGTCGAAGCCCATCACCGCCATCGCAACCGCGTCGGTGGCCACCGCGTCGAACCCGGCCACGATCACCCCGGGGGCGATGGGGCCGATGCTGGGGTTCCACCACCCCTCGCCGCCACGGATGGTCGTGATGCCGTCGACGATGGCGAGGTGGATGGGCCGGGCGGCGTTCTCGTCCACGATCGTCCACGGCACGCGGACGCCGACGGCCTCGTCCTGGTGCCCCGGGATCTCGCCGGGGAGGAGGCGCATCCCTCCCTCCGCGGCGTCGTGGATGGGGCCGCGGTACCCGAGGCGATCCTCGCCCACGCCCTCGGACCCGTAGAGGGAGTTCGGGGTCATGCCGAAGCTGTTCTTCATCGAGAGAGTCACACCGGCGGCGGTGGCGTGCTCCTTCATCTTGCACAGCGAAATGTAGACGTCGGTGTCCCGGTAGGAGTGGTTGACGTCGAGGTGGGAAAACAGCCGCCCGCCGTCGGGGACGGCGAGGCGTGCGTAGTCCGACCCGAAGCCCAGGTTGCGGGTGTTCTCGAACTCGACGCCGGGGATGGCCCGCAGCGCGCTCAAGTCCCAGCCCGCCGCATCCGCGGCGTAGGTGAGTGGCTCGGGGAGGGGCACCGATTCCAGGAAGCGGATTCGTCGGGCTCCGGCGTCCGACAGGAGCCGGGCGAGGGCGAGGGCGGTGTCGCCGTGGGTGATGTACGTCTCCCCCGGCGGCCGGCCGAAGAGCACCTGGTAGGGCCAGCCGGTGAAGTTCACCTTCACCGCGACGACCTTCCCGCTCACGAGGGACCCGATGCCCCCGAGGCGGTCGAAGCTCTGGCCGAGGGCGGCCAGGGCCTCGGCGCCGTAGGAGCGGCACCGGGTGAGGGCCACCGTGGCCGAGCCTCCCCCCGGCGGTGGGGTGGGCGAGGGCGAAGGGGTGGAGGGGCCGTCGCTGCTCCCCCCGCAGCCGGTGGCCATGGCCAGGGGCGCGGTGGCCGTCAGCCCCAGGAAACGGCGGCGGCTGCAGGCTCTCGTCACGGTGTGCCTCCCGGTCCCATTGTCTCGCACCGCCTTCCTTCCGACCAGTCTCAGGGCCCAGCCAGTCGACCCCTGGACGTCTCGTCCTGTCCTGGTCGTGGCGGAGAACGAGATCGGCGAAGCTCCGGGTGGGTTGGGTCAGCGACGTTCCGTGGATGGGGCTCCGGGATCTGCACGCCCTCGACTGGAAGCTGCCGTAGGCCGTTCTCAGCCGCGCTTCGTCTGTTGGTCTGGTAGCAACGCGTCAGACGAACTCGCGGAAGAGCTCCTTGCGGGGCGCGGCGATGACGGATTTCGCCACGAGGATGCCCTCCTCGGCGGCCACGGTGGCGCCGGCGGAGACCGCGGCCTCCACGCTGGCCACGTCGCCGGTGAGCATGACGTAGCCCTTGCCGCCGATGGCCATGGCCATGTGGATGCGGAAGAGGGTGACCGCGGCGGCCTTGGCGGCGGTGTCGGCCACGTCGACGATGCTGGAGGCCGAGAAGGTCTCGATGACGCCCAGGGACTGGGCCTCGGCCGGGTCGAGGTCCACGGCCATGGAGATGGCGGGGAAGACCGAGGGGTGGACGTGGGCGATGACCCGCTTCTCGATGAGGCCCCCGGTGGCGTGGGAGGCGCCGGCCTCGACCGCCGACTCGCAGGCGGCGACGTCGCCGGCGACCACGATGATGAACTTGCCGGAGCAGATGGTCCGGGCCAGGAGAAGGTCCACGTCGGCGGCCTTGAGCATGGCGTCCTCGGAGACGTGCCCGAGGGCGATGCTCGAGACCTCGAGGAGGCCGATGGCGTCCAAAGGCTCAGTCACGGTTGGCTCTCCGTTGGCTCTCCGGGACGGTGCAGCAGATTCCTCGCGCGGGGCCCGGTGTTGGCGCGCTGCTAAGGACACGATCGCCATGGCGGAATCGTGTCCTTGGCCAAGGCGTCCGGCCGCAGGCCGGTTCGGTCCTCGGAATGACAGACCTCACGATTCGATCTCCACGGAGCCGTCGGTGCTCCGGACGGTGCCGTCGATGCTGGCGTGGATGCGCGCGCCGAGCTGGCCCTCGGCGGGCCGGGCCACGAGGTCGCCCTCCTTGACCCGTTGGCCAGCCTTGACGGTGGGCTCGGCCGGGGCGCCGGCGTGCTGCTTCAGGGGCAGGACCACTCGCTGCGGCGTGAACTCGTGCTCGACGAGAGGTCCCACGTTCCGGAACTCGTTCAGCGCCAGGCGGGCCATGAGGCGGCGGGTCGGCACCCGTCGACCTTCGGCCAGGGGGTGGACCTTCACGTCCTCGGGCGCCCCCTTGAAGACGAGCCCCCGCTCCCGGGCGATGGGCTTGCTCTCGACGCACACGTTCTTGGGGTCCAGGTCCTCGGGGCAGGCGTAGAGGCTGCAGAGGTTGCACTCGCAGCAGTAGAGGGTGCCGGCGATGGTTGGGTTCGGCGGCTCGGTGAAGCCCAGGGCCCGCATGGCCGCGTGGGGCTCGATGGGGTGGCCCAGGAGGTACCGTGGGCACATCTCGGTGCAGAACCGGCACTGGTCGCAGGCGGACCGTCCCACCCGGGCGATCTGCCCCCACTTCGCGCCGTGACGCTGCACCAGGGGGTGGGTGGTGGGGAGGACGATGATCCCGCCGGTGGTCTTGGTGATGGGCTGGTCGGGGCTGTCGGCCAGGCGGGCCATCATCACCCCGCCCAGGAGGATCGCGTAGGGGGCCACCGTCGCGCCCCCCGCGGCCTCCATGGCCTCGGCCAGGGACAGACCCACCGGCACCCGGAGGGTGACGGGCGTCTTGACCGCTCCCGCCACCGTCAAGTACTTGTGTGTCACCGGACGGTCCAGGCCGATGTTCATCAGGGTCTCGACGTTCGCCACCGCCGCCCCCACGTCCTTGGGGAGGCCGCCCGGGGGGATGATCCTGCCGGTGATGTCGTGGACGAGGATGAACTCGTCGCCGGCGGGGTAGGAGTCGGACAGGGGAGCGATGCGCACGCCCGACGGCAGCTGGGGCTTCAGGGAGGCCATGACGTCGGTGTACTTGTCCTTGATGCCGATGACGGCCTCTTCGGCCCCCACGCAGCTCATGGCCGCCTGGAGGCCTCGGAGCATGGGCTCGGACTGGTGCTTCATGAGCTCCTTGTCCTTGTGGAGGAGGGGCTCGCACTCGGCCGCGTTCACGAGGAAGATGGAGGCCTGCGCCTGGAGCTTCACCGCGGTGGGGAAGCCCCCTCCGCCGGCTCCGACGATCCCGTGGGACTCAATGCGCTCGATGTTCATGATCGAAAATGATTGACTCCGTTCAGAAACTATATAGAATCCTCCACTCTTGATGCAAGCAGAAAAAGAGGGCCGTCCATGAGAATCCTGGTCGCCAACATTGGGAGCACCTCCTTCAAGTACCGTCTGCTCGAGATGCCGGACGCGAGGGTCCTGGCTCAGGGCAAGGTCGAGCGGATCGGCCAGGCGGGAGGCGATTGCCCCGACTACGACGCGGCCATCGCCAGGTGCCGCGGAGAGATCGTGGGCGAAGGGAGGCCGCTGGCGGCCCTCTCGGATCTGAGCGCGGTGGGCTTCAAGGCCGTGCACGCCGGGCCTTTGACCGGGGCGCGCCTGGTCGACGACGAGGTCCTGGCGGCCATGGAGGAGTTCGCGTTCATGGCGCCCGCGCACAATCCCCCCTATGTGGCGGCGATGCGGGCGTTCCAGCGGAGTGCGCCCGAGTTGCCTCTCGTCGCGCTGTTGGAGACCGCGTTCTACGAAGGCGTGGAGGAAGCGGTGACGACGTACGCGGTCCCGTACGAATGGAAGGAAGGGCTCGGGATTCGTCGTTACGGGTTCCACGGCGCCAGCCACCGGGCGGCGAGCGAGAAGGCTCAGGAGCTGTTGGGAAGCAACGACTTGCGGCACATCTCCTGCCATCTTGGAGGGAGCTCGAGCCTTGCTGCCGTGCGCAACGGGGTCGCCGTCGACTGCAGCTTCGGGATGTCGCCCCAGTCGGGCCTTCCCCACAACAACCGCACTGGCGACATCGACGTCTTCGCCGTGTTCCAGGTGATGAAGCAGAAGGGGTACGGGGTGGACGAGGTGGCGGAGATCCTGGCCAGCCAGTCGGGGCTGGCGGGGATCAGCGGGGGATCGGGCGACGTCCGCGACCTCTCGGAGGCTGCCGCCGGCGGGGACGCGCGGGCGCGCCTGGCCCTGGACGTCTTCGTGGACGCCGTCCGGCGCTACGTCGGGGCCTTCCTGGTGCGGCTGGGCGGGGTCGACGTCCTCACCTTCTCGGGGGGGATCGGGGAGAACAGCCCCGAGATCCGAGCGGCCGTCTGCGAGGGTTTGAGTCCCTTTGGCCTGGAGATGGATGCCTCCCGCAATGAAGCCGCCTCGGGAGAAGCCACGATCTCCACCGACGACAGTCCCGCCCGCATTCTCGTGGTCCCCGCCGACGAAGAGCGTGTCGTTGCCCGCGCCACCGCCGAGGTGGTGTCTGCTCTAAAGCGCTGACAGCACATTAGATCCTCAGTCGAGTCGCCCGTGGGAAAAGGGGCCGGTGCACGTGGGGCGCTGGCCTTGGGGGGGGCTACGCTGGGGTCAGGTCTGGTGAGGGAAATCGGCGGGGCGGGGGGAGGGGGAGGGGCAGGGAGTGGGCAGGAGGCATGGCGGTGAGGCGGCGTGTTCTCGCGACCTGACCCCTTCGGGGCTCTCAGACGATGGCAACTGGGCTCAGTCGCGAACCGACCAGGGTGCCAAGAATCTCTTGACTTCTGCTCGAATATGGCTAGAATCATTCAGAATCATGCGTAATCTGTCGCATATGGGGACAGCGTGATGGCGACAGGGGCTCTGATGGATCGTACGGCCGTCGAGCGCGTGGTCCGGGAGGTCGTCCTCCAGAAGCTGGCCGAGGCCGAGCGGCCGGGCCAGCCGAAGCTGGTGGTCCACGCCTCCGCCCGGCACATCCACGTCTGCCGCGAGGATCTGGACACGCTGTTCGGTCCCGGGCACGAGCTGACCGTCGACCGCCCTCTCTACCAGGAGGGCAACTTCGCGGCGAAGGAGACGGTGACCCTGATCGGCCCCCGGAGCCGGCTCATCTCCAACCTCCGCATCCTGGGGCCGCTGCGCTCGCGAACCCAGGTGGAGCTGGCCTTCACCGACGCCGTCTCCCTCGGGCTCGACGTCCCGATCCGCCTCTCCGGCGACCTGGACGGGACCCCGGGGGCGGTCCTGATGGGGCCGAAGGGCGTCGTCGAGATGAAGGACGGCGTCATCCGGGCGGCCATGCACGTCCACATGGGCCCCGGGGACGCCGCCCACTACGGCGTGGAGCACGGCGACGAGATGAAGCTGCGGGTGGGCGGGGAGGCGGGGCTGACGTTCGACGGGGTGCGGGTGCGGGTGGGGAAGGACTTCCGCCTCGACGTGCACATGGACACCGACGAAGCCAATGCGTGTGGGCTTCATCTGACGAAGGACATCGAGCTGTTCAGGTAACAGGAAACGTGGAGAGCAAGTGATGAACAAGGCACTGGGGATGATCGAGACACGCGGTCTGGTCGCCCTGTTCGAGGCAACGGACGCGATGCTGAAGGCGGCCAACGTCACCTTCGCGCACTGGGAGAAGGTGGGGAGCGGGCTGGTGACGGCCTTCGTCGAGGGGGACGTGGCGGCGTGCAAGGCCGCCACCGACGCCGGGGCGGCGGCGGCGTCGCAGGTGGGCGAGGTGGTCAGCGTGCAGGTGATCTCGCGCCCGCACGAGGACATCGTGCAGTACTACCACCCGACCGCGAAGAAGGCGAAGGCCTAGGAGAGGGAGATGAGTCAGCAGGCAATCGGATTCGTGGAGACGCGGGGCCTGGTCGGTCTGATCGAGGCCAGCGACGCCATGTGCAAGGCGGCCAACGTCGAGCTGGTGAAGACCATCGAGATCGGCGGGGGCTTCGTGACCTCGATCGTGCGTGGCGACGTGGGCAGCGTCCACGCCGCGGTGGACGCGGGGGCCGAGGCGGCGAAGGCCGTGGGCGGGGAGCTGGTCTCCCAGCACGTCATCCCTCGTCCCCACGACGGGATGATCGAGGGAATGGTCGACTGAGCCCCGGGCTCACGAGGAGAAGAGATGGCTCAACAGGCAATCGGAATGATCGAGACGCGGGGCCTCGTGGCGCTGGTGGAGGCCACGGACGCCGCGTGCAAGGCGGCCAACGTGGAGTTCCAGGGCTGGCGCAAGGTCGGCAGCGGGCTGGTGACGTTGTTCGTGTCCGGTGACGTGGCAGCGTGCAAGGCGGCCATCGACGCCGGGACCAGCGCGGCCCGGGCGGTGAACGGCGAGGTCATCAGCACCCACGTGATCCCGCGGCCCCACGACGACCTGAAGGTGGCGCTGCCCTAGCCGGCAGAGCCCCGGGAGGCCGGCGCCCCGGCCGGGGCGCCGGGGCTCCAGGAAGCGAGGTCACCCATGTTCCTGGCCAAGGTGGTCGGAAACGTCGTCTCGACGCACAAGAACCCGGGCTTCGAGGGGATGAAGCTCCTGCTCATCCAGCCCCACATCAAGAAGGACCAGAGCCTGGTCCCCTCGGGGAGCTCGGTCGTGGCCGTGGACAGCGTGGGCGCGGGCAACGGGGAGCTGGTGATGTTCACCCAGGGAAGCTCGGCCCGCCTCACCGATCGGACGAAGGACGCTCCGGTGGACGCCGTGATCATCGGGATCGTCGACACGGTGGAGCTGGACGGCAAGGAAGTGGAGAAGCCCTAGATGCTGGACCGAGAGCAGATGGTCACCGAGATCGCGCAGGAGGTCATCGCGCGGCTGTCGCAGCAGCCGGCGACTCCGGTCCGCGCGACCCCCCGCCCGGCGCCGCGGCCCGTGGCCCCGCGCCCCCCGGGCATCGCCCTGGGAGACGGGGTCTTCCGAACCGTCGACGACGCGGTGCAGGCCGCCGCCACGGCCCAGGAGCGGGTCGCGGCGATGACCCTGGGTGAGCGCGGACGGATCGTCGAGACCATCAAGCGGCTCTGCGAGGACCACAAGCAGGAGCTGGGCCGCGCCGAGCTCGAGGAGACGAAGATCGGCCGCCTCGAGGACAAGATCGCCAAGCTCGAGGCGATCAAGGACGTCCTGGGGGTGGAGGCCATGCGCACCGAGGCCCGCAGCGATGCCTCCGGGCTGTGCCTGGTCGAGCACGCGCCGTGGGGCGTCGTGGGCATGGTCCTGCCCGCGACCCACTCCGCACCCACCCTGGCCAGCAACGCGATCAACGTGATCGCGGCGGGCAACACCGCGGTCTTCAGCCCGCACCCGGCGGGAGCGAGGGTCGCCGCCCGGGCCCTGCAGATGTTCAATCGGGAGATCCAACGGGCCACCGGGGTCGCCAACGTGCTCACGACCATGGCCGAGCCGAGCATCGAGGCGGCGGGACAGATCTTCCACCACCCCGACGTGGCCCTGCTGACCGTGACCGGCGGGCCGGTGGTGGTCCGCGAGGCCATGAAGGCCGGCAAGCGGGTCATCGCGGCCGGGCCCGGCAACCCCCCGGTGGTGGTCGACGAGACCGCGTGTCTCGATCGGGCCGCGGAGTCGATCATCGAGGGTGGCGGCTTCGACAACAACCTCCTCTGCATCGCGGAGAAGGAGGTCTTCGTCGTCGAGTCCGTCTTCGCCGACTTCATGGCCGCCATGCGCCGGGCCGGGGCCCGGGAGCTCGACGGCCCCGCCATCGAGAGGTTGAGCGAGGCCGCGTTCGAGATCGAGGCGGGGAAGGGCGTGGGCTGTGGGCAGGCCCACCTCAAGCGCGACCTCGTGGGCAAGGACGCCAGCGTCCTGGCCGAGGCCGCGGGGGTCCACGTCCCGGGGAACACGGTCATGCTGTTCGGAGAGACGGCGGAGGACCATCCCTTCGTCCAGGTCGAGCAGATGATGCCGTTCATGCCCATCGTCCGCGTTCGTGACGTCGACGCCGGGATCGCCGCCGCGGTGAGGGCGGAGCACGGGTACCGGCACACCGCGATCATCCACTCCCGCAACGTCGAGAACGTCACGAAGATGGCGAAGGCCCTGAACACCACCCTCGTCGTGCAGAACGCACCCTGCACGGCGGCGCTGGGCACGGGCGCCCCGAGCTACCTGAGCTTCAGCATCGCCACCCCCACCGGCGAGGGGGTGACGACTCCCATGACCTTCACGCGCGAGCGCCAGCTCACCGTCACCGGGGCGCTGCGGATTCACTGAGACATGTACCTGGCCCGCATCGACGGAACCCTGACCTCGACCACGAGGCACGAGACCCTGAAGGGCTGTCAGCTCCTGATCGGGCGGCGCCTGGACGCGACGGGGCGGGCCGCCGACGAGCCCGTCGTGCTCCTCGATCGTCTCGGCGCCCGCCGGGGATCCACCGTGGTGGTGTCCACCGACGGGGCCGCCGTGCGCCGGCGGCTCGGCAACACCGCCCCGGCCCGTCTCCAGGTGGTGGGGATCGTGGACCGGGTGACCCTGGCCGCGGGAGAGGGACGGTGCTCACGATGAGGCTCGGCATCGTGTGCGGGCGCGTGGTCCTCAACCAGATGCTGCCCGCTCTCGAGGGCACCCGGTTCCTCATGGTCGAGCCGGTCACCGCCGAGAACCTGGCCGCCGGCAACGGGAAGGGGGGCGGCAAGGCCCTGGTCGTGGCCGACCACCTGGCTCCCGATCGCGGTGAGATGGTCGCCTTCGTCGAGGGCCGGGAGGGGGCCAACGCCTACTGGCCGAAGAACGCCCCTGTCGACGCGTACTGCGCGCTGATCGTCAAGGATGTGGACTTTCCCCTGCTCCCCGCCGAGCACACGCTCCCGGGGACCGAGGTACCGAAATGAAGAGCGTCGACCTGACTCAGAGAGTGATCTCGGCCCGGGACGTGGAAGCGGCCGCGAAGGAGGGGGCGACCGCCCTGCGGGTGGGGGCGGGGTGCATCGTCACGCCCGCGGCACGGGACGCAGTGAGGAAGATGGGGTTGTCGTTGGAGAGCGGCGGCGGAAACGGGAACGGGAACGAGGCGGGAGGGGCGGGAAGCAGCGGGGTCGGCGGAAGAGGGCGCGAGGCGGGAGCGAGTGGATACGGAGGTGCCGCTTCCGCGAGCGGAAGCGGCACGGTCTGCCAGCAGGGCCGCGACGGGAGCTGCAGTTGCTCGCGCCACAAGGTCAAGCCGGGCAGCGACATTGAGAAGCACTTCTTCTCCCCGGAGGCGGAGGAGATCAAGAAGGAGATCGTCGCCGTCGGCAAGAAGCTCTGGCAGCGGGCCTACGTGGACGGGAATGGCGGGAACATCTCCTACCGCATCGGCGAGAACCGGGTCATCTGCACACCGACGCTGTTCAGCAAGGCCGACCTGACCCCGGACGACCTCTGTCTCGTGGACCTCGACGGGAAGCAGATCGTCGGCTGCAAGCCCCGGACCAGCGAGATCCTCATGCACCTGGAGATCTACAAGGCCGAGCCCAAGGCGATGGGCGTCGTCCACTGCCACCCGCCCCACGCCACCGCCTACGCCATCACCGGGCGGGTCCCCCCGACCTGCGTCATCCCTGAGCAGGAGGTCTTCGTGGGCCGGGTGGCCCTGGTGCCGTACCAGACGCCGGGGACCCAGGAATTCGCCGACGCCATCGTCCCCTTCGTCAAGGACCACAACTCGATCCTCCTCCAGAACCACGGGATCGTCTGCTGGGCCGACACGGTGACCCATGCCGAGTGGTACGCCGAGGTTCTCGACACCTACTGCCAGACGCTCATGTACGCCCAGCAGCTGGGGGCCCCGCTGACCCACATCCCCGACGAGAAGGCGGCCGATCTCCTCGCGATCAAGAGGAAGCTGGGGCTTCCCGATGCCCGCCACGACATGAAAGAATGTCAGCTCTGCGACTTGCCGGAGCCGCCAGGCACCATCGCCCGCCCGCCCATCCCACCGCGAGCAGCCGGGGCGGCGACGACGGACGGCGACGAAGTCGAGTCGATCGTGCAGGCCGTGACCGACGCCGTCATGGAGGCGCTGGACGGACCGCCGAGATCGTGAGAGCTGAGCGATGGCCACCGCAACCGAACCCGCCGCCAAGACCGGGGCCCCGAAGAACCGGCTGATCGGCCCGATGCCGCGGATCGGCATTCGCCCCGCCATCGATGGCCGGATGAAGGGCGTCCGGGAGTCCCTGGAGGCCCAGACCCTGGCCCTGGCCCGATCGGTGGCCGCGCTGCTCCAATCGAAGCTGCGCCACTCCAACGGCCTTCCCGTGGAGTGCGTCATCCCCTCGCGGTGCATCGGCGGCGTGGCCGAGTCGGCGGAGACGGCGGCGCTGTTCGAGCGCGAGGCCGTCGGGGTGACCCTCACCGTCACCCCCGCCTGGTGCTACGGCGCGGAGACGATGGACATGAACCCCCTGTACCCGAAGGCGGTCTGGGGCTTCAACGGCACCGAGCGCCCGGGGGCGGTGTACCTGGCCGCGGTCCTGGCCGGCCACACCCAGAAGGGGCTGCCCGCCTTCGGGATCTACGGCCGCGACGTCCAGGACGCCGGCGACACCACGATTCCATCCGACGTGGAGGCGAAGCTGCTGCGCTTCGCCCGGGCCGGGATCGCGGTGGCCACCATGCGGGGCAAGTCCTACCTGTCCCTGGGCGGCACCTCCATGGGGATCGCCGGATCCCAGCTGGACCCGGCCTTTCTCGAAGGCCACCTGGGCCTCCGGGTCGAGCCCGTGGACATGACCGAGGTGGCCCGGCGGGTGACCGAGGAGATCTACGACAAGGACGAGTACGCGCGCGCCGTCGCGTGGGTGAAGGACCACTGTCCGGAGGGCCGGGACCACAACCCCCCGACCCACGAGCGCACCCGCGCCCAGAAGGACGCCGACTGGGAGTGGTCGATCAAGATGGCCCTCATCGCCCGGGACCTCATGGTGGGGAATCCCCGTCTCGAGGAGCTCGGCCACGGGGAGGAGGCCCTGGGCCGCAACGCCATCGCCGGGGGCTTCCAGGGCCAGCGCCACTGGACCGACCACTACCCCAACGGCGACTTCATGGAAGCCATCCTCAACTCGTCCTTCGACTGGAACGGGATCCGCGAGCCCTTCGTCTTCGCCACCGAGAACGACTGCCTGAACGGGATCGGGATGCTCTTCGGGCACCTGCTCACCGGCACCGCCCAGATCTTCGCCGACGTGCGCACGTACTGGAGCCCGGCGGCGGTGAGGCGCGTGACCGGTCACGACCTCCAGGACCGGGCGGCGGGAGGGATCATCCACCTCATCAACTCGGGAGCGGCGACCCTCGACGCCACCGGTCGCATGACCGCGGGTGGCGCGCCGGCGATGAAGCCGTTCTGGGACATCACCCCCGAGGAGGTCGAGGCCTGTCTCGAGGCCACGACCTGGTACCCGGCGAGGACGGAGTACTTCCGGGGGGGCGGGTACTCGTCGGGCTTCCTCACCGTGGGCGGGATGCCCATGACCATGAGCCGGGTGAACCTCGTGGCCGGCCTCGGCCCGGTGCTCCAGATCGCCGAGGGCTGGACGGTGGACGTCCCGGAGAAGGTCCACCAGACGTTGAACGAGCGCACGGATCCCACCTGGCCCACCCACTGGTTCGTCCCGCGGACCGAGGCGAGTGGTCCCTTCCGGGACGTCTACTCGGTGATGAACAGCTGGGGCGCCAACCACGGCTCGATCAGCTACGGCCACGTCGGCGGCGACCTGGTCACTCTGGCCTCGATGCTTCGGATCCCGGTGTTCATGCACAACGTGCCCGAGGACGACGTCTTCCGGCCGAGCGCCTGGAACGCGTTCGGAGCCCACGACCTGCAGGGTGGCGACTTCCGGGCCTGTGCCAACTTCGGCCCCCTGTACGGGAGATAGCCCCAGCCCCATGAAGGGTCCGGCGCGTCAGCTCAAGATCCGGGAGATGCTGGAGGCGCAGGGCTTCGTCGACCTGGCGAGCCTCTGCCAGACGCTGGACACCTCGGAGTCGACGGTGCGCCGGGACCTCATCGCCCTCCAGGGCGAGGGCGTGCTGACACGCGTGCACGGCGGAGCGATGGCCGTCCGCTCCCAGGGTGCCCGAAGAGGTGGCGACGACTTCGCCGGGCACGCCCGACGCATGGTGGACGAGAAGCGGCGGATCGCCGCGGCCACCGCGGAGCTGATCGAGGACGGCCAGACCCTCATCCTCGACGCCGGCTCGACGGTGGCGGTGGTGGCGCGGGAGCTCCTCGACCGATCCCTGCACGTGGTCACCAACTCGCTCCCCATCGCCGAGATCCTCGGCGAGGCGCGGCGGGTCGACGTCACCCTCACCGGGGGGCAGCTCGACTCCCAGTTCGGGGTCATGCTCGGGCCGCTGTGCGAGCAGACGCTCGCGTCCCTCGCCGTGGACGTGGCGGTGATGGGTATCGGCGGGGTGACCGAGAAGGGGCTCAGCAACTCCAACCCCCTGGTGGTGGGCTCCGAGCGGAAGATGCTCGAGGTGGCGCGCACGGTCATCATCGTCTCGGACCACACCAAGTTCGGGCGGGGCGCCCTCGTCCCCCTGGCGCCCCTCGACGCCGTCGACATCGTGGTCTCCGACACCGGCCTCGACCCGGAGCACCAGGCCTGGCTCCGGTCTCACGAGATCGACGTCCGCCTGGCGTAGGAGTGCGGTCCCGCCCGGGGCGGTCGTCAGGGGTGAGCGGCCCCCGGGGCCGGGGCCAGCGGCAGGCTCACGGTCACGATCACGCCCCGGCCGTCGGGTCGGTCGTGGGCGGCGGCCGCCCCTCCGTGGAACTCGGCGATCAGCCGCACGATGTACAGACCCAGCCCGAGGTGGGGTGCGCCTCCTTCGCCCGTTCCCTTCGGACGGACGGACACCATCGACTCGAAGAGCCGGCGACCCATCTCCGAGGGCAGCCGGGGACCCTCGTTGCGGACGGAGAGGGTGGCCGCCCTCCCGATCCGCCACAGGTCGACCTCGACCGCGGTCCCCGGCCGCGCGAAGGCCAGGGCGTTGTCGACGAGCTTGTCGAGCATCTGCGCGAGCAGGTCCGGTGAGCCCACCGCGGGCAGGGGCTCGCCCGGCTCCTGCAGCGTGATCGCACGGTCGGGGTGGGCCGTGCGGTAGCCCTCGACGCTGCCCCGCACGACCGGGACGAGGTCGTAGCGCTCGCGCTCGGTGGCGGCGAGGGTCTGCTCCAGACGGGTGGCTTCGCTCAGCCGGGAGAGGATGAGGCTGAGGCGGCGCAGGCCGTCGTCGGCCCGGTCCAGGTAGACGCGGGCCTCGGCCGGGATCGCCCCGAGACGGAGGTTGTCGAGAGAGGAGCGCACGACCCCCACCGGCGTCCGCATCTCGTGGGACAGCCGGCGCCCCACCTGCTCGAGGTACGCGGTCTGCTCTCTCTGTCTCTCGGCCATGGCCGCGACGCTGCGGGCGAGGTCCCCGACCTCGTCGGCCGCGGTCGCCCCGGGCAGCACGGGCAGCGGTTCTCGGCCCCCGGCCTCGAGATGCTCGACGCTGTCGCGCAGACGTCGAACCCGGACCGAGAGTCGGGAGGCGAAGGCCAGGAGCGCCCCGAGCCCGAGCAGGGCCACGGCGAGGATGGCCCCGAGGACCTTCTCGAAGGCGTGGCCCCGGGCCCGCAGGAGGTCGGTGGCCGTCTCCCGGGCGAGGACGGCGGCCCGCACCTGTCCTTCGACCCGGACCGGATGGGTCGCGGAGATCACCAGTGTGGAGGAGCCGGCGGCGGGGCGCCAGCGGGTGGCGGGCTCGCCGGCCAGGGCCCGGTCCACCTCGTGGGTCTCGGGCGGGTCCCCGTGGAGGCGAGGTGGCCGGACGAGGGTGCGCATCGCCCGAGCGATCGGGTCGGGGACCCACCCGTCGGGCCTCGCCGGCTCCTCCGCTGTCTTGTCCGGGGCCAGGGAGCCGGCGTGGGCCAGGATGTGCTTGCCGGCGTCGATGACCCAGATCTGGGTCTGCGGTCCGGCCAGGCTCGCCAGGAGGTCACTCATCTCCGGCGACGGGGCGAGGACCACGGCGAGCGTTCCCGGTGTGTCGGTGGCGCTCGACTCGATCCGGCCGGCGACCTGTCGAGTCTCCGGCGAGTCGACGTCCACGACGGCGAAGGCCAGGCGCGCACCCACCAGGGTTCGCGGGAGACGGAGCTCGACCGTGTACCCCTCCGCGGTCGATCGCCAGGCGCCGGCGATCCGGTTGTCCGGGGCGCTCGAGCCGTCGTCGCGCAGCAGCCACGCCGAGACCGGCCCGTCGGCCACGGCGTCGACGGCGAAGCGGAGGAAGTCGTCGTCCGCCGTCACCACCGCGATCTCGAGGCGGTCGCCGTCCCCCGTCTCGCGGTCCGGGTCCCGGAAGACGACCCCGGCGTCCTCGACCTCGAAGAGGACGTAGACGCCGCCCCCGTGCCGACCGATCCGATAGACGGCCGAGAGGGGGCGGGGAGAGGCGACGCCGGCCGGCGGGAGCCGGTGAGGCTCCATGGCCGCCTCGTCCCAGTCCCCCGTCTGCCCGTCGGGGACGACGGGCCCGGAGAGGTCCAGGATCCGCAGCACCCCTCCCGCACCGGCGCCGGCCGGGAGGAGCAGGCCCGGTCGGTCGCTCAGGGCCACCGCCGCGCGCCGTGCCGTCGCCGCGAGGGCCCGCTCCTGGCCGTCGAGGACGAGGCGCTGCTGCTCCCGCACGAGCTCGAGGCCCAGCCAGGGCAGCACCAGCACGAAGCTCGAGACGAGGAGGATCTGGACCGGGATGCCGAGTCGGAGGCGCCGCACCTACCCGGGCTCCGGGCTCCAGCGATAGCCGAGACCGTACACGCTCTCGATCCGGTCGAAAGAGGGATCGAGGGAGTGGAACTTCTTCCGGATGCGCTTGACGTGCGACGTGACGGTGGCGTCGTCGACGACCATCTGGGCTTCGCCCATGAGCTGCTCGCGGCTCCGGACGTGACCGGGGTGGCGGGCGAGGGCGTGGACGATCCAGAACTCGGTGACTGTGAGGTCCACCCGCTGGCCGCCCCACGTGGCGAGGACCCGCTTCGCGTCGAGCCGGAGACGGCCCCGGTCGATCACGTCCTCGGCCGAGGCGTCGGTGCCCGCGGCGTCGACCCGGCGGAACAGCGCCGCGATCCGCGCCAGGAGGTGGGGCAGGCTGATGTCCTTGGAGAGGTAGTCGTCGGCGCCCAGGCGGAGCCCGGCCACGCTGTCGAACTCGCTGTCCCGGGCGGTGAGGAACAGGATGGGCAGGGTGGCCGAGAGGGCGCGAAGCTCCCGGCAGAGCGCGAACCCGCCGTCGATCTCGTCGCCGAGCCCGATGTCGACGACGGCGAGGTCGGGGAGCCGGCTCCGAAACGCCAGCATCGCCGAGGGCCGGTCGGAGTAGACGGAGACCTCGTACCCGTGCCGGCGGAGGACGTCCGCGTAGTTCTCGCGCAGCGTCCGGTCGTCCTCGACGATCGCGATCCGTCGGCCCATGCGTCCCTCGAGGACTATAGCGCGTCTGCCGGGCCGTGGCCGCTGCCGCCGGGGCGGGGCGACGGCCATCTTCCTGCCCGAATTCGTCCCGGTGGGGTCCTCTTCCCGCCCCGGCCAATCCCGATTCCGGCCGTACATCTGGAGGGCAAGGAGGGGGAGATGACCAGTGAACGAGATGCCGTCACCGTGGGGATCCGCGGACGGGACGTCGCGCGGGACTTCATCCACCTGCTGGGCCGGGCGTTCGTCCTCGCCATCGCTCTGGGGCTGCTTCTCATGGGGGCGGTGGTCGTGCTGGCCGCTCCCGTGGACGAGGTCCTGCCGGAAGGGGCACTCGGACCGGAGGAGGTGACGAGCGGCTGCTTCCTGATGCGGCGGCAGAGAGCCGAACCCTGGGTCGCCGCCCCGACCCTCGCCACCGAGGTCCACTACCAGGTCTTCGGCGTCGTGGGACGGGCGAGGGTGACCCAGCGCTTCCGGAACGGGACCGACGGCTTCGTCGAGGGGGTCTACGTGTTCCCGCTGCCCGAGCAGGCCGCCGTCGACCACCTGCGGATGCGGGTGGGGGAGCGGGTCGTGGAGGGAGAGATTCGAGAGCGGGAGGAGGCCCGGGCCGAGTACCGACGTGCCGCCGACTCGGGACGGCGGACGAGCCTCGTGGAGCAGCAGCGCCCGAACATCTTCACCAGCCGCGTGGCGAACGTCGCCCCCGGAGAGGAGGTCGAGGTCGAGATCGAGCTGCAGCAGGTGCTCCGGTTCGACGAGGGCGAGGTCCGGCTCCGGTTCCCCCTCGTGGTCGCTCCCCGCTACATCCCCGGCCACCCGGTGGCCTCCCTCGACGACGGGGGTGGCTGGTCGGCGGACACCGACCGGGTCCCCGATGCATCCCACGTCACCCCGCCGGTGAGGGGCCCCTCCGAGGCGCTTCACAACCCGGTGTGGATCGAGGTCGAGGTCGACGCCGGCTTCCCCGTGGACCGGGTCCTGAGCCGCTACCACGCCGTGATCACCGAGAGGCGCAGCACGGGGGGCTTCCGGGTCCGTCTCCGGAGCCCGCGGGTTCGGGCCGACCGCGACTTCGAGCTCGCGTGGAGCCCCCGGGACGACGCGATGCCCCGCAGCGCCGTCTTCGAGGAGGAGAAGGACGGTGCCCGGTACGTGCTCTTGACGCTGTTCCCGCCCACCGGTCCCATGGTGGAGAGGAGCCGGCTCCCCCGGGAGATCGTGTACGTCATCGACACCTCGGGGTCGATGCAGGGCCTCTCCATCGAGCAGGCCCGGCGCGCGCTCCTCGTGGCCCTCGACCGTCTCCGGCCCAACGAGCGCTTCAACGTGATCCAGTTCAACAACACCACCGACCGCCTGTTTCCCACGACGCAGCCGGTGGGGCCCCGGACGGTCGCGCTGGCTCGCAGCTGGGTGGCCGGCCTCGTCGCCAACGGGGGGACGGAGATGCGCGAGGCCCTGGAGGCCGCCCTGGTGGGGAGCGACGACCCCCGACTCGTGCGACAGGTGGTCTTCCTCACCGACGGCAGCGTCGGCAACGAGAGGGAGCTCTTCGGGATCATCCGCCAGCGCCTCGGCGACACCCGTCTCTTCACGGTGGGCATCGGGTCGGCGCCGAACGGCCACTTCATGGCCAGGGCCGCCGAGTTCGGGCACGGCACCTTCACCTGCATCGGCGACGTGCGGGAGGTGGAGGAGAAGATGGCGACGCTCTTCGCCCGCCTCGAGAGCCCGGTCCTCACCGGCATCGACGTCCGTTGGCCCGAGGGGGCCGCGGTCGAGGCCTGGCCCCAGCGGATCCCCGACCTCTACCTGGGGGAGCCGGTGGTGCTCTCGGCCCGCCTGTCGGGCCGCGCCGACGGCGTGGTGGTGGTGGGGCGGCGAGATCGGGAGGAGTGGCGGATGCCGCTGCCCCTGGACGGCCACCGCCGGGGCGAGGGCGTGGGAGTCCTGTGGGCCCGTCGCAAGATCGCGTCCCTCCTCGACTCGCTCCACGACGGCGCCGCCGCGGACGACGTGAAGGCCCAGGTCGTCGCCCTCGGCCTCGATCACCACCTGGTCACGAGGTACACGAGCCTCGTGGCCGTGGACGTGACGCCGGTGCGACCCCGAGGGGCCGGACTGAACCGGCGCGACGTCGCCACGAACCTGCCCCACGGGTGGACCCACGAGGGGGTGTTCGGCAGCCTGCCGCAGACCGCGACGCCGCTGGGGGAGCACGTGCTGCTCGGCCTCCTCGGGCTGCTCTTCGGGGCAGTGCTGTGGGCGACCCGTGGGTGGGCGGCGGGGAGTCGGTCGTGACCGGTCGTTCTCCGGGGTTGCGCGAGACGGCTCTCGTCGCGGCCCTGGTGGTGGCGGGGTGGCACGGCGGGCAGGCGGGGTGGATCGAGGCCAAGGCGATCCTCGCCCAGCAGCTGGTCCGCCGGGCCTGGGAGCGGGAGCGGGCCGGGGCCGGGGACGTGCCTCCCTGGCCCTGGGCCGACACCCATCCGGTCGCCCGTCTGATGGTGCCCGGGCAGGGCGTCGACCTCATGGTGCTGGAGGGGGCGAGCGGACGGACGATGGCCTTCGGTCCCGGACACCTGAGTGGAACCCCGCTCCCCGGCGAGGCGGGCAATGCCGTCGTGAGCGGCCACCGGAACACCCACTTCGCGTTCCTGCGGCGGCTGCAGGTGGGAGACCCGGTGGTGATCGAGCGCCGTCACGGCCAGCGCCGGCGGTACGTCGTCAGGCGCACCTTGGTCGTGGACCGCCGGGAAACGTGGGTGGCCGCAGACACCGGTGACACGCGGCTCACCCTCGTGACCTGCTATCCCTTCGACGCGATCCGCCCCGGAGGCCCGCTGCGGTACGTGGTGTCGGCCGAGCTCGCTGAGGGTCAGCGGGCGACGGCGGCCAGCATGGACGGGGCGGGAACGGTGCGGCCCACCGCGGCGGCGACGCGCCCGGCCTTCTCCATCAGCGCGCCAAAGTCGGACAGAAGCACCGCCTGCTTCCCGTCGGACTTGGCGGCCGCCGGGTCCGGGTGGGTCTCGATGAGCAGCCCGTCCCCGCCTCCCGCCACCCCGGACAGGGTGAGGCACTCGACCCAGTCCACGTGCCCCGCGGCGTGCGAGGGATCCACGACCACCGGGAGCCCGAGGCGCGCCTTGGCGATGGGGATGGCGGCGACGTCGAGGGTGAAGCGGGTGGCGGTCTCGAAGGTACGGATGCCCCGCTCGCACAGCAGCACGTCCTCGTTGCCCTCGCGCAGGATGTACTCGGCAGCGTGGAGCCACTCGTCGATGGTGCAGCCGAACCCGCGCTTGAGCAGGACCGGCATCCCCGAGCGGCCGAAGGCCTTGAGGAGCGGCGTGTTCTGCATGTTGCGGCTGCCGATCTGGGCGAGATCGATGTACTCGCGGGCCTTCTCGATCTGATCCTCCTCGAGCACCTCGCTCACCGTGAGAAGCCCAAAGGCATCGGCGGCCTCGCGCAGGAGCTTCCAGCCGTCCCAGCCCAGCCCCTGGAAGGCGGTGGGTGAGGTGCGGACCTTGAAGGCGCCACCGCGGAGGAAGCGGGCCCCGCTCGCCGCGACCACCTCCGCGGCCTTGAAGATCTGCTCGCGGGACTCGATCGAGCAGGGGCCGGCCATGATCGTCAGCTCCGGACCGCCGATCGAGCAGTCTCGGATGTCGACTCGTCGCACGTTGTCGTTCATGAGGTTCCCCGGTGACATGATCGGCAGGAACAACCGCCGCTACGGCGGTCATGCTACGCGTGCTGGAAAGAACGTGTCAACGAAAGAATGTTACGCGACCGCGTAATAAATCGTATGCGTGCGAGCCGCGTTTGGGCCCGTCGTTACTGGCCAAAACGCATGTTGGCTGATTCAAAAAATCCATTGACGGAGGCGCGACGCTCGGGCAATCTGCTCCCGTCGTCTTTTCATTTGCACGGGTGGCCGGGGGAGTCGTCGTGGCGCACAGCGTGCAAGGAGCACGGTTCTCATGCTGAGTGTGACGGAGAGCGGCAGCGATCTCACGCTGCTGACGTGGACGTGCACGGTCGGAGGTCGTGCGACCAGCGAGCGGGCGGAGCTCGCGTACCGGAACCTGAACGAGGCTCTGGTGGAGCACGAGACGGTGCCGATCCAGGAGCGGATCTTTGGTGATCTGGAGTCGGCGCCGGCGGTGGCCCGGGGACGGGCCCAGGCGGTGGGGACGGACAGCGAGTTGTGGGCCGTGCCTCCGACCTACATCGAGGGCGCCCCGGTTGCGCGCGAGGGTCTCGCCGGAATCCACGTCCTGGCCGCGCGTGCGGACTCTTCGCGGGTGGTCGCGGACGGGGACCGGGTGTACGGGCGGATCGTCGAAGGACCGTCGGCGCGGTTCTTCGGACTCGCGGACGTGGGGCGGCGGGCGGGCGGTCGCCTGGCCGCCGGCCCGAGCGAGGAGACGGGAGCGACGATCGACTCCGCGGTGGCCCTCCTCGAGCAGGAAGGCTACAGCTTCCGCGACGTGGCGCGGACCTGGTTCTACCTGCGGGACATCCTCGACTGGTACGGCCCGTTCAACGCGGTGCGCAACGCGGCCTTCAGGAAGCTCGGCCTCATGGGACGCAACGGCGACGGGGCGATCCCGGCCAGCACCGGCATCGAGGGGCGCAACGCCCGTGGCGGCTGGTGCACCCTCGACCTCATCGCCGCCCAGGGCCGGCCGGGGACGCCTTTCGAGATGCAGCGTCTCCACAATCGCGAGCAGAACGAAGCCACGGAGTACGGCTCGGCCTTCGCCCGCGGCATGGCGGTGACCCTGGGGAACTGCCGGTACTTCTTCGTGTCCGGCACCGCCTCGATCGACGACCACGGCTCCACGGTTCACGTCGGCGACTTCGAGGCCCAGACGAGGCACACCCTCACCGCGGTGTCGGCGCTTCTGGAGGGAGCGGGGGCGGCACTGCCCGACGTGAGGCAGGCGACGGCCTTCCTCAAGAACCCCCTGGACCTGCGGTCCTTCGAGCGCATTGCCGATCGAGCGGGGTTGTCCGGAGTTCCCATGGTCACCACCGTCGCCGACGTCTGTCGCGACGATCTGCTGTTCGAGATCGACGCCACCGCCGTCGTCCCGCTGCGGCGGGACGGTGCGGGGCGATGAGTCGGCGGAGGCTCCTCCCGAGCCTGGCGGCACTCGGCTGGGTCGCTCTGGTGGCTCCCGGGAGCGGGGACGCGTCGGACACGCCGTTGGCGCTCGTCGTCGAGCAGCTGCCCGCGGAGGCCGGGGCCAGCACCGAGCCTGCGGTGGGCGGCACTCTCCGCGGGGAGTCGGGAGACGGCGGTCGCATCGTGCTGGTGCCGCCCGCCGGTGCGCCGCGGGTCCTGACCGGGGAGTTCCAGAGCGCGACCGAGCCGGACGTCTCGTTCGATGGCGAGCGGATCGTGTTCGCGGGTCGGAAGGAGGCCGGTGACCCCTGGTGCATCTGGGAGACGGGTGTCGATGGCGCCGGAGCCCGCAAGATCACCTGTGGGCCGGGTGGCGCGCGGCACCCGATCTACCTCCCGATGATGTACACCCTGACCCCGACCTCCACCGAGCCGTGGGAGCAGGTCGCCTTCGTGGGGACGTTGCCGGGGGAGACGAACGAGTCGGCCGACGGCCCCCGGACCGCGCTCTTCACGTGCCGTCTCGATGGCACGCGAGAGCACCAGATCACCTTCAACCTGTCCAACGACTTCGATCCCGTCGTGCTGCCCGACGGACGGATGATCTTCGCGTCCCTCCAGCGCCGCTCCCTCGAGCGGGGACCCGAGGGACGGATGGCGCTGTTCGGGGTGAACATCGACGGGACCGACCTCATGATCTTCGCCGGAGACGAGGGCCGACGGGAGAAGCGCATGCCCGCCTACGCCGCCGACCGCCTGGTGGCCTTCGTGGAGGGGGACCACCTGGCCGATGACGGTGCAGGCTCCCTGGCCGCCGTGAGCCTCCGTCGCAACCTCCACTCGCATCGGCTGCTGAGCGACGATGGCCTCTACCGCGCGCCGGCCACCCACCCCGAGGGAGGCCTTCTCGTCGCGTGGCGCCCGGGCTCGCGGGACCGGGACTACGCGATCCACCGGTTCGACCCCGCCACCGGAGAAAGGACCCTGGTCTTCGACGATCCGGAGCGGAACGACGTCTGGGCTCGGGCACTGGTCCCCCGCCCGGTCCCGGACGGACGCTCCAGCAGCGTCCGTGGCAACGACGCCGTGGGGTGGTTCTACGGCCTCGACGTGGGGATCAGCGATCTGGACCGGGATGCCTGGCCTCCCGGCCTCCCCAGGCGACTGCGGGTCATCGAGGGGCTGCCCCGCCGGCCCGGTGACGGGATGGCTACCGGGCTCGCTCCCCGTCGTCTCCTCGGGGAGGCCGACCTCGCCGGCGACGGCTCCTTCAACGTGGAGGTGCCCGCAGACATCCCGGTGGAGCTACAGCTGCTGGACGAGGACGGCCTGGCGCTCCAGACCTGCGGCTGGGTGTGGACCCGATGGAAGGAGGCCCGCGGGTGCATCGGCTGCCACGAGGATCCAGAGAGGACGCCTCCCAACCGGTTCGTGGAGGCGGCCCAGGCACCGCCGGCCCGCCTCACCATGCCTCCCGAGCGTCGACGGTTCGTGGACTTCGCCGGCACCGTTCGACCCATCATCGAACGACAGTGCCTCGAATGCCACGGCGAGAGGGGCCAGCCGCCCCGCCTGGACCAGGGGGACGCGTACGAGGTCCTCCTGGACGGGTCGGTCCAGCCCGGCCAGGCGCGGACCAGCCCCCTGATCTGGCACCTTCTGGGCCGGCGGACCGATCGGCGCTGGGATGACGTGGGCGCCGACGGGACGGTGGCGCCCGGCCCAGTCAAGGGCCTCACGAGGGAGGACGTCCTGACCTTCATCCAGTGGATTGACCTTGGAGCGCTCCGCGCGCGACCGGACGTCCGGGACCACGCCCCCGCGCTCGACAACAGCGGAGGAAGCCGATGAAGCGTTTCCTGGGGCTGGTCGCTCCTGCTCTCCTGCTTCTCGGGGCGGCCGAACCCTCGAAGCTCCCCACCTTCGCCGAGAAGACGGCGGAGGCCGGCATCACGTTCACCCGAAGCTTCGGGGACCACGAACTGAGCAACATCGTCGAGGGGACCGGGTCCGGGGTCTGCGTCTTCGACTACGACGGCGACGGGCGTCTCGACATCTACTTTCCCAACGGACGCTGGGAGCAGACGGTCAGCGACAACCGCGGCCGCGATCTCGTCGGCAAGCTGCACAACGCGCTGTACCGCAACCTCGGGGACTGGAAGTTCGTCGACGTGACCACGGAGGCGGGGGTGCCGGGAAAGGGCTTTGCCTTCGGCTGCTCGGCCGCCGACTACGACAACGACGGCGACCTCGACCTCTACGTCCTGGCCTACGGACCCAACGAGCTCTACCGGAACGAGGGAGACGGGACATTCACCGACGTCTCCGAAGCGTCGGGACTGGACGACCCGCGCTGGAGCCTGAACGCGCCCTGGTTCGACTACGACGGGGACGGCGACCTCGACGTCTTGGTGACCAACTACCTCGAGTACGACGAGGGCAAGTTCCGCTCCTACTACGCGGCCGCCGGATATCCCGGACCGTTGAGCTACAACGGGGTCCCCTGCATCCTCTACCGCAACGACGGGGATGGCACCTTCACCGACGTCACCAGGGAGGTGGGGATGTGGAACCCGGGAGGTCGGGCCATGAGCTCGGTGGCCACCGACCTCAACAACGACGGCCTCCTCGACGTCTACGTGGCCAACGACTCCATGGAGAACTACTACTACGAGAGCAAAGGGGACGGTACCTTCGAGGAGAAGAGCCTCTTCCTCGGCCTGGCCCTGGGCCAGCACGGTCAGGGCGTCTCCTCCATGGGGCCTACCGTGGCCGACCTCAACGCCGACGGGTTCCTGGACATCCTCATTCCGGACATGGACTACGGGAGCCTCCTCTCCAAGGAGGACGACTACTACGTCGACCTCATCGACCGCTCGGGGCTCGCGGTCATCTTCGGACAGTACACGGGCTGGGGCTCGGTGCTGTTCGACTACGACAACGACGGCCATCCCGACATCTTCGTCGCCACAGGCAACGCCCATCACGAGTACACGGAGGACGCGGTCCTGGCCCGCAACGACGGAACCGGACACTTCGTGGACGTCTCCCGCGGCTCCGGGGAGTACTTCGACGGGAAATGGGTGGGCCGGGGAGCATCCTGGGCCGACTTCGACGACGACGGCAACGTGGATCTGGTGGCCCTCGACACCTCGGGCCCCCCGCACCTGCTCCGGAACGAGGGCGGGACGGGAAACCACTGGATCAAGGTCGACGCGCGTCGGGGCGACAACGGGCAGACGGCCATCGGGGCCCGGGTGACGGTGGTGGCGGGACCGCGGACCCAGTTCCAGGACGTGATCCCGGTCAACGGCTACCTGTCCCAGGGCGACCCACGTGTGCACTTCGGCCTCGGGTCGGCGGTGAAGGTGGATCGGATCGATATCCGGTGGCCGGACGGAGAGACGACGACGTTGAGCGACGTACCCGCGGACCAGATCCTCACCGTCGTCCAGGACGCGAGCTGACGGGGGTGACGATGAGCAGGGGTGCGCTTCGCTTTGCGGTGGTGGCGGGGGCGGTGTGCGCCCTCGGGGTGACGGTCGTCCGGGGCCAGGAGAAGCAGCCCGTCTACGTGGGGGCCCTCGCCTGCGCGGAGTGCCACGAGGGGCACGGCACGGGGAACCAGTACAGCCACTGGCTCCTCAGCGGGCACGCCAAGGCCTGGGCGTCCCTGGCGCTCCCGGAGGCCAAGGAGATGGCCCGGCTCTCGGGCATCACCGACGTCCCCGAGCAATCGCCGATCTGCCTGGGCTGTCACGCCACCGCCGCCGACGCCGAGGACTGGGAGCGCGTCGAGGGTTTCCGCATCGAGGACGGAGTGCAATGCGAGAAATGCCACGGTCCGGGCAGCGAGTACATGATGGTCATGGACGACCGGGAAGCGGCGATGATGGCCGGCCTGCGCAAGTTCACGAAGAGGGACTGCGAGGTCTGCCACTACGTGAAGGGCTCCCACGTGGCCGTCCACAACAGGCCGAAGATCGACGTCGACGAGGCCTGGGAGCGCCTGTCTCATCCGATGCCCGAGGGCCCGCCGGCCTCCGGAACCCTTCCGAAGATCGCCGAGGTGGGGGCGGGAGCGGAGGCCGCCGGCCCGCGCCTGACCGGGACCCACGCATGCGGGGTCTGTCACCGCGGGCCCATGATGGGCTACCAGCACAGCCTCTGGAGGCTCAGCCCCCACGCTCGGGCCTACGCGGCCCTCGCGAGCCCGGCGGCGGCGAAGATCGCCGAGGAGATGGGTGTGAGGTCGTCGCCCCAGACCTCGCCCGCCTGCTTGAGGTGCCACGCCACCGGCGGAGACGGGGAGCACGCCGCACTGGAGTCCTTCAGCCCCACGGAGGGTGTGGGCTGCGAGTCCTGCCACGGCGCCGGGAGCGAGTACAGCCCGGAGGCGGTGATGCGGGACCCGTTCGCCGCCCGCAAAGCGGGTCTCCAGGAGGTGGGGGAGGCGACCTGCGCCCGGTGTCACGAGAAGGCCCACGGCGAGCCCTTCGACTTCGGCATGGCGCTGGCCGCCATCGCCCATCCGCTGGAGTCGAGAGCCGGCAACGAGGCCGCGGACCACGAGGGAGCCGGGAGCGAGCGCAACGGAGGCTCCACGACGGGGGAGATCCCGAAGGAGATCCTGGAGGCGGCGCGCTACAGCCCCGAGTCCCTGCCCGGCGAAGAGCGCCGCCACAAGGTGCGGGCCTCGCTGCAGGTGGAGTACAAGACGCCCGTCAACCTCGCCTTCACCCCCGACGGGACCGAGGTCTACGTGGCCTGCGAGTCGTCGGGAACGGTGGTGGTGGTCGACGCCGGAAGCCGGCAGAGGGTCGCCGAGATCACCGTGGGCGGACACGCCCACGACGTCGCCTTCGACCCGTCCGGACGCCGCGCCTTCGTGAGCAGCCGCCTCGACGACTCGGTATCCGTCATCGACGTGGCGGCCAGGAAGGTGACCCGCACGATCAAGGTCGGAGACGAGCCCCACGGGCTGCTCACCGACCGCTCGGGTGCGACCCTCTTCGTGGCCAACACCGCGGGTGACAGCATCTCGGTCATCGACATTGCCAGTGGGGAGGAGAAGCGTCGGATACCGGCCAGCCGCGACCCCTGGTCCGTGGCTCTCTCTCCCGACGGACAGCACCTTCTGGTCACGAACGCCCTCTCCCGCTTCGTCGGCTTTCGCAAGCCCTCCATGTCGGAGGTCACGATGGTGGAAGCCACCGAGGGTCGCGTCGAGGACCGGCGCGTCCTCCCCGGGACCAACCTCCTGATGGGTGTGGACTGGCACCCCAGCGGTGAGTTCGCCCTCGTGACCCTCAACCGGACCAAGAACCTGGTGCCCATGACCCGGATTATCCAGGGCTGGACCATCACCAACGGGATCGGACTGCTCTGGGCAAACGGGACGGTGGACCAGCTGCTCCTCGACGAGCCCAACCAGTACTTCGCCGACGTGGCCGACGTGGCCTTCTCACCGGATGGCCGTACGGCGCTGGTCACCAGCTCCGGTACCGACCGGGTGGCGGTGATCGACGTGGAGAAATTGGTGGCCCTGGTCCAGGGGACAACCGACGAGCAGCGACGTGAGCTGTTGCCCAACCACCTCGGGCAGTCCCTCGAGTTCGTGGCCGCCCACGTGCCGACTCGGAACAGCCCCCGGGGCGTCACCTTCGCCCCCGACGGGCGGACGGCCTGGGTCGCGAACGCACTGGACGATTCGCTGACCGTCATCGATACCGCGGGATGGACGGCGGCGACCCGCGTCGACCTGGGCGGGCCCCCCGTCATCACCCACATCCGTTGGGGGGAGCAGCTCTTCCACAGCGCCAACATCGCCTTCCAGCGCCAGTTCTCGTGTCACACCTGCCACCCCGATGGCCACGTGGACGGGCTCACCTACGACATCGAGCCCGACGGGATCGGGGTGAGCCCGGTGGACAACCGTACCCTGCGGGGGATCTACGACACCGACCCTTTCAAGTGGGAGGGGACGAACGTGAGCCTCGCCCGCCAATGCGGGGCCCGGCTGGCGGTCTTCTTCACGCGCAGCGACCCCTTCACCCCCGGTGAGCTCGATGCCCTGAACGACTACACCGTCACCGTCCCCCGGCCGCCCAACCGCTACCGCCCCCTCGGGGCCGAGCTCACCGAGGCCCAGCGGCGGGGCAAGAGGCTCTTCGAGCGTGCCTACGCCAACGACGGCCGGGAGCTCCAGCCGACACAACGCTGCGTTCACTGTCACTTCGCGCCCTACTACACCGACCGGACCCAGCACGACGTGGGCACCCGGCACCCCCTGGACCGTGACGCCATATTCGACGTCCCCCACCTGAACAACATCTACGACTCGGCACCCTATCTCCACAACGGGATCGCGCCCACCCTGGAGGAGATCTGGACCCGTCACAACCCCTACGACCAGCATGGGGTGACCAACGACATGACGAAGGATCAGCTCAACGACCTGATCGAGTACCTGAAGACGCTGTGAGAGTGAGGAGAGTCCGATGAAGAGGCGCATTGCGCTGGCCGTGCTCCTGCTGCCCGCTCTCGCGGTCCCGGCCCTGACCCAGGACCCTGAAGGCGCGGAGCAGGAGCTCCCCTACGTCTACACGAAGTGGAAGCACTACACCGTGAAGGACGGGCTGCCCAACGACCACATCTACTCGGTCAAGGTGGATGGACCCCGGGTCTGGGTGGGCACCGAGGATGGACTCGCCCTCATTGACAAGGCCTCGGGCAAGGTCGTGGAGACGTGGAAGGAGGAGGACGGGCTGCCCTGGCGGGCGGTGACCGCCATCGACGTGGACCCCAACACCGGGGACGTCTGGCTGGGGCTCTTCGGGGGCGGCCTGGCCCGGCTCTCCGGCGGGCGCTTCGACCACTGGCACCAGCTCAACAGCGGACTGGTGAACGACGTGGTCTATGGGGTCGCCATCGAGCACGAGAACGTGTGGGCCGCCACCACCGCCGGGGCCTCGCGCTACAACACCCGCACCAAGGAGTGGGCCATCTTCACCGAGAAGAACGCCCCCATGGAGGAGATCTGGAACTACGGGGTCGACTACGCCGACGGGAAGGTGCACCTGGCGGTCTGGGGAAGCGGGGTCCTGGAGTTCGACGTGGAGACGGAGCACTGGAAGGAGTACGTCGACCCCGACGGCGAGATGGAGATCGACCTGTACCGCGACGACGGCATCAACCACGTGATCACCACCGGCGTGGACTACGTCGACGGCGTGCTCTGGGTCTCGACCTACTTCGGGGGCACCCGCTACGACGGACGCCACTGGAAAGGCTACGCGGAGCAGGACGGCGGAATGCCCTCGGACTTCAACAACTTTCTGAGGGCGCGGAGCGGCCGGGAGGCCCTGTACTGCTCCGACAAGGGCCTGGGGGTCATCACCGACGGGCCGGGGGACACCTGGGTGGTGTACACCCGCGACCCCGAGACGGGGCGGGGACGAGCGAAGGTCACCAAGGGTGGTGAGGTGGTGGAGCTGGTGGACATGCCCCTGTCGCTGACCCACGACTTCACCATCACCGCCGACCTCGACGGCAACGACATGTGGATCGGGACCGGGAAGGGACTGGCCGTGGCCATGGGCGACGGCTACTACCCGGGTCTCAAGAAGCGGCCGCTCTATGCCTTCGGCCCCCCGGCGCCCGGGGCCCCGAGGGCAGAGGCGGCGACCGTCGGCGCCGACATGGCCGTCGGCGATGACGGCGGGAAGGGGAGGTAGACATGCGACGGATGGTCACGCTTCTGGCGTCCCTGGGTCTCCTGGCGGTGGGCACGGTGGGGGCCGCCGCCGAGGCGGCGAGCGAGGGCCCCGACTGGATCCCCCTGGACGACCCCAAGGTCGAGGAGCTGGTCAAGACGATCGACGCCGCCGGCGCCTACGGGGTCCCCGACCTCGACCTGCAGAAGGACGACAACTACGCCCTGACGTCGGTGGACGTGGAGCCCTTCGGGGGAGTGAAGCCCTGGAAGGAGAACTTCCTCCTCCAGATGGAGTACTACGGGGCAGGCCGGGCGATCCCAGAGCCGGAGGAGCTCGACACCGTCAAGGTCGGCTTCATCGGACCCATCATGCAGACGGTCTCCGTGGCCACGGGAGGCAAGAGCCACGAGGAGTCCCTGGGCATCCCCATGCTCCAGGGGGCCCGCCTGGCCGTGGAGGAGTGGAACGAGCGGGGGGGGTACCTGAAGCGAAAGATCCCCTTCGAGCTGGTGGTGAGCAACGACAACGGCCTCTGGGGGGCCTCGGGCAACGAGATCGTCAAGATGGCCTACAAGGACCGGGTCTGGGGCATCCTGGGCACCATCGACGGGGCCAACAGCCACATCGCCATCCGGGTGGCCCTCAAGGCCGAGATCGTGATCATCAACTCCGGAGACACCGACCCCACCTTCATCGAAACCAACATCCCCTGGGTGGTGCGGGTGATCAGCGACGACCGCCAGCAGGCCTATCTCCTGGCCGACTACTGGTACCGCAAGCTGGGTTTCGAGAGGGTTGCCATCATCCGGGCGTCCAACCGCTACGGTCGCTTCGGGGTACGCGAGGTGCGAGACAGCAGCCGTCGCATGGGCCATCCCAACCCCATCGAGATGGCCTACAAGGTCGGGCAGACTGACTTCTCCCTGGAGCTGGAGCGCGTGGAAGCCACGAAGCCCGACGCCGTCGTGCACTGGGGCGACGCGGTGGAGGGGGCCCACATCCTGAACCAGATGCGGGAGATGGGCATGGACCAGCCCTTCTTCGGCTGTGACCGCACCGTCTCCGACGAGTTCGTGGAGATCGCGGGCGACAACGCGAAGGGCGTGGTGGCTGGCTTTCCCTGGAATCCCCGGCGCGAGAGCCCACGCCTCGAGCGCTTCCGCAAGGCCTACCGGGAGCGCTTCGGGGTGGAGGCTGGGACCTATGCGGCCCACGGCTACGACGGGATGAACATGCTTCTCTGGGCCATCCAGGTCGCCGGCCTCAACCGCGCGAAGATCCGTGACGTGATCGCTCACATGCCGTACCCGTGGCCGGGCGTCACCGGGGACATCGTGCTCTCCGCGGCCCTCGACGACGTGGCCGAGACCTACCTGGCCAGATACGAGGACGGGGGCTGGCGGTACTACTCCCGCTCGGACCTGGAGATCCCTGGTGGCTACATCCCGCCCCGCGACCGGCTGAACCGGGAGCAGGCCACGGCCTCGGCCGCCCGTTGAGGCCGCGCCGCCGAGGCCCGGGCGCGAGCGCGTCCCCGAGGTGAGGGGGCCGGGGCTCGTCGCGGCCCTCGGGGTGGCCGTCCTCCTGAGTTCCCCGGCGGGGACGGCGAGCGACGATCGCGCCCAGGCCCGCCCGGAGGAGTACAAGCGGGCGGGGGAGGAGGCCCTCGAGTACCGGGGGCCGGGGCGGGAGCTGCCCGAGCCGGACGTGGACGAGGTGGTCCTGGGGTGGTTCGGTCCCGGCGACCCCGACCACCCCACGGGGGGCGGCTTCTGGCGGGGGGCGACACTGGCCCTGGAGGGCCTCGACGCCGCCGGAGGCCACCGGGGCCGCCCCTACCGTCTCCAGCCCGGCTGGTCGGAGAACCCCTGGGGCACGGGGGTGGTCCTGGTGACCCGGATGGTCTTCGAGGACGGGGCCTGGGCTCTCCTGGGGGCCATCGACGGGGCCTCGGCCCACCTCGCGGAGCAGGTGGCCCTGAAGACGCGGGTGACCCTGCTGAGCTCGGGCAGCACGGACGACACCGCCCACATGGCGTCCGTGCCCTGGATCTTCTCGCTGGTCCCCTCGGACGAGGTCCAGATGCCGGTACTGGTGACCGCGCTGGCGGCGGCCTCCAGGGGAGGCCCCTTCGCCGTGGCCGCGGCGGCAGAGCACGACGCCCACGCCGCCCTGGTCGAGCTGCGACGCGGCCTCGCCTCCCGGCGACTGACCCCCTCGACGCTCCTCGAGTTCGATCCCGTCGAGGGAGACCTGGATCCGCTGGCGGCGCGGCTGCTGGAGGGGAGTCCCGGTGCCATCGTCGTGCTCGCTCCGCCGGTGCCGGCGGCTCGGCTCGTGAAGACCCTCCGCCGCCGCGGCTATGCGGGAGAGCTCATGGGGGGCGCTCCGCTGGCCCTGAACGCGTTCCAGCGTGCGGCGGGGGCCGCGGCGGAGGGGGTGGTGGTCCCCCTCCTGTGGCAACCCTCGCCCCGATGGGACTCTTTCGCCCGAATGTACGAGAATCAGTGGGGAGAGCGACCCGACCACGCCGCGACCTGGTCGTACGACGCCGTGCGACTCGTGGCGGACGCGGTGGAACGGGCCGGCCTCAACCGGGCCCGCATCCGCGACGCGGTGAGAGAGCTCTCGCCGTGGACGGGGGCGGGTGGGGTCGTTCGCTGGGACGCCCTCGGGCGGAACCGCGCGCCGGTGGGTCTCGCGACCTGGGTGAAGGGGCAGTTGCGGCCGATGACGCCGCCTGATTCGATGGAGAGGTGATGATTCGACGCCTGACGACGACCACGGCGCTGTCGCTCGTGCTGGTGACCGCCGGCCTGGGCTGGGCGCTGCAGGCCCGGAGCCCGGAGCCGGAGGAGGCGCGGGAAGCCGCGTACCGGGAGAACAACCTCGGCGTGGCCCTCCTGGAGCAGTACAACCACAAGGAGGCGGCGGAGGCCTTCGCGCGGGCCCTCGAGGCCGACCCGGAGTTCGCCCTCGCCCAGGTGAACCAAGCCCTGGCCCTCTTCTACATCCCCGATCTCACCGCGGCCAAGAAGGCGGCCACCGAGACCCTGGCGAAGCAACCGGACTCGCCGCACCTCCACTACCTTCTGGCCCTCATCGCCCGTCTCGAGGACGAGCCCGAGGTGGCGGAGACGCACCTTCGCAAGGTCCTGGCGGCGGACCCCGGTGACTTCGGCGCCAACCTGGTCCTCGGCCAGCTCCTCGTGGACGAGGCCCGCTACGACGAGGCCCTGCCCGTCCTCGAGACCGCGGCCCAGGCCGACCCCGTCAACGCCTCCGTCGCCTACAGCCGGGCGATGGCCCTTGGACGGGCCGGGCGTCGCGAGGAGGCCATGGAGGCCATGAAGCACTTCCAGGCCCTGCGGGCCAATCCGGCGCACACCAGCTTCGGGAAGATCTACCTGGAGCAGGGGCGGTACGCCGAGGCCCTCGCCTCCACCGGCGCCGAGGACGAGCTGGTGGACCCGGCGACCCCCGAGGTGGCCTTCGACGAGAGGGAGGACGCGGTGCCCGGGCGGGCCCAGCCCGGTGCCGGGGTGACCCTGGCCCTGGCCGACCTCGACGGTGACGGCCGGCTCGACGCCATCGAGGCCGGGGGCGGGCTGCGGCTCCTGAAGAACGAGGGGGGTCGCCTCCGGGACGTGACCGAGACCTCGGGGGTCTCCGGCCCGGCGGTCGCGGCGGTCGGGGGAGACTACGACAACGACGGGGTGGTGGATCTCCTCCTGATCCGCCCGACGGGACCAGCGCTCTTCAAGGGAGAGGGCGAGGCTCGGTTCACGGACGTCACCGCGAGCGCGTCGCTGCCCGCGGCGGAGGGCCTGCCCGCGACCGCGGCCTTCGCCGACGTCGACCACGACGGAGACCTCGACATCGTCGTGCCCGGCCTGCTGCTGAGGAACAACGGCGACGGGACGTTCGCCGACGTGACCGAAGAGGCGGGCATCGCGGCCGAGGGTGAGCCCCTGGCCCTGGTTCCCACCGACTTCGACAACGGCCGCGATCTCGATCTGGTCGTCCTGCGCCGGGAGAAGCCGCCGCTCGTCTTCCGCAACCTCCGGGACGGAAGCTTCGAGGACGTGGCGTCGGCGGCGGGGCTCGAGACGTCGGGCCCGTATCGCAGCGTCGCCGCCGGGGACATCAACAAGGACTTCTACCCCGATCTGATCCTGGGCGCCGATGGAGCGGTCGCCCTGGCCCTGAGCGACGGACGGGGGCGCTTCGTGGTGACCCCGGGCCCGGCGGGAACGGGCGAGGCGGAGGCGGTCCAGTCCTTCGACTACGACAACGACGGCCTCCTCGATCTCCTGGTGGCCACGAAGAAGGGGGCTCGTCTCTTCCGGAACCTCGGGAGCGAGTGGAGCGACGTCACCGACGTGGCGCTGCCCCCGGGGCTGCGCGACGCCTCGCTGGCCGATGCCGCCCTGGCCGTGGCCGACCTCGACGCCGACGGCGACGCCGATCTGCTCGTGGGCACCGCGGAGGGCACCCGCCTCTGGGTGAACGAGGGGGGGAACGCCCACAACTCGTTCGCCGTCGACCTCGAGGGCCGGGTGAGCAGCAAGGGCGCGGTGGGGGCCAAGGTGGCCCTGCGCGCCGGAAGCCTGAAGCAGAAGATCGAGACCTCGGCCGCGGTGCCCATGGTGGCCCCGGGAGACGTGGTGTTCGGACTCGGCTCACGTCCTGCCCCCGACACCGTCCGGGTGATCTGGGTGTCGGGGATCGTCCAGACCGAGACCGCGTTCCCGGAGGCGGAGACCGAGGCGACCCGGACCGTGACCCACCTCCTGGAGCTCGACCGCAAGCCCTCGTCCTGCCCCTATCTCTACGCCTGGGACGGGGAGCGGTTCGCCTTCGTGACCGACTTCCTCGGGGCCGGGGAGATGGGCTACTGGGTGGCGCCGGGGGTGCGGAGCCATCCCGATCCCGTCGAGTACGTCCGCGTGGCCCCCGAGCAGCTTCGGGCGCGGGACGGGCGCTACGAGCTCCGGGTCACCAACGAGCTCGAGGAGGTCCTGTACCTCGACAGTGCGCGCCTGCTGGCGGTCGAGCACCCGGTGGACGTCGAGGTGTACCCGGACGAGGGCATGACCGGCACCCCCAAGCCGTTCCGGCTCGTCGCGGTCCGGGATCCCCGGGTGCCCGGCGTCGTGGACGCATCCGGGGCCGACGCGACGGAGCCGGCCCGGACCGTGGACCACCGTTTCGTCGAGGGCTTCCCCCTGCACCGGATCCGAGGGTACGCCGGCGAGCACGCGCTCACCCTGGACCTGTCGGAGGTGCCCCCAACCCACCGGGTCCTGCTGCTCACCGGCTGGACGGACTACGCGTTCTCCAGCGACAACGTGGCGGCCTCGCAGATGGGACTCGGGTTGAAGCCCCCGCGCCTGGAGGTGGAGACCGCCCCGGGCCGATGGGACCTCGCGGTCGCGGACGTGGGGATCCCGGTGGGTCGCCCCCAGACGGTGATCGTGGATCTCGCCCCCCTTGCCCTCGGTCTCACCGCGCGGGTGCGCCTCGTGACGAACATGAGGATCTACTGGGACCGGATCGCCGTCGGCCAGGGGGTCCCGGGTCTCGTGGGCGAGCCGGTGACCCTCGAGCCCGAGGTGGCCCGGCTGTCGGAGCGCGGCTTCTCGGCCGAGAGGTTCGTGGATGGCAAGGGGCCGCTGTCGTTCGAGTACGCCCGCGTGGGATGGGCCTCGCCGTGGAAGGTGATGCCGGGTCGCTACACCCACGAGGGCGACGTCCGCGACCTGCTGGGAGCCACCGACGATCTCTTCGTGGTGTCGAAGCCCGGGGACGAGATCGCGCTTTCGTTCGAGGCCCTTCCCCCGGCCGGTCCCGGGCGGGAGCGGACCTTCCTCCTGCTCGGGGACGGGTTCAGCAAGGAGATGGACATCAACTCCTCCAGTCCCGACGTCGTTCTCCCCCTCCCGTACCACGGGATGGCCCGCTATCCCTACCCGGAGTCCGAGCGGCCGCGCCAGCTGAGCCGGCAGGAGACCCTCCAGGCGAAGTACAACACCCGCGTGGTGGCCCGCCCCCTCGTCCCCCTGGAGCTGGCGGCCGTCCACGCCGCTAAGGACACAGTCGCCGACACGGGCTCGTGTCCTTAGGCCAAGGCCGCCGGCCGCAGGCCGGTGCGGTCCTCGGGAGGCCGCGCGCGAGTAGGACCAGCCCTGGGGCTGGACGATGGCCCGGGGAAGGGTGTAAGACCACCGGGCAGAGGAGGTGAGAAGACCCATGCAGCTCCGGAGCGACAGCTTCAAGGACGGTGGGGCCATCCCCGCGCGCTACGCGTTCGGCAAGCCCCATCCCGAGACCCACGTCCAGCTCAGCGACAACGTCAATCCCCACCTGGCCTGGGCGGGGGCCCCGGCCGGGACCCGGTCGTTCGCGGTCATCTGTCACGACGTGGATGTGCCCACGAAGCCGGACGACGTCAACAAGGAAGGCGTGACCGTGCCCGCTGACCTGCCCCGGGCGGACTTCTACCACTGGGTGATGGTCGACCTGCCCCCCGACTGCGCCTCGATCCCGGAGGGAGAGTACTCCAGCGGGGTGACCGCGAAGGGCAAGGGCCCCGGGGGTCCGGGCGGGATCAGGCAGGGGCTCAACAACTACACCCAGTGGTTCGAGGGCGATGCCGACATGGGCGGCGACTACTACGGGTACGACGGCCCGGGCCCGCCCTGGAACGACGAGCGGGTGCATCACTACCACTTCACGGTCTATGCCCTGGACCTCGAGAGATGCCCGGTGGATGGCCCCTTCACCGGCCCGGACGTGCTCGAGTCCATCGAAGGCCACGTCCTCGACAAGGCATCGATGGTCGGGACCTACGCCATCTATCCTGACGCCCGGGTGAGCGTGTGACGCCGCTCCGTTGACACCTGGACTGCGGCCGCCGTAGGCTCGGCCCGGCCACGCCGCCGCCCTCGAGCTATCCCCCGTGGAGGACTGAGATGGCCCGCTTCGACTTCGAGAAGGCCCTGCGCCGCAAGGTCGACCAGCACCTGAAGCTGGTCGAGCGCACGAACCGACGGGCCCGAGAAGGCAACGGCGTCATCGACCGCTGGGAGAACCCGGTCCTGACCGGCGCCCACGCGCCGATCCACTGGCGCTACGACCTCGACCCGAAGCGCAACCCCCTTCTCCTGGAGCGCCTCGGTGTCAACGCCGCCTTCAACGTGGGGGCGATCGAGTGGCGGGGGAAGATCTGCCTGGTGGCCCGGGTCGAGGGCGCGGACCGCAAGAGCTTCTTCGCCATTGCCGAGAGCGAGACCGGGGTCGACGGCTTCCGCTTCCGCGATCGCCCCCTGGTGATGCCCGAGACCGGGACGCCGGAGACCAACGTCTACGACATGCGCCTCACCGCCCACGAGGACGGCTGGGTCTACGGGATCTTCTGCGCCGAGCGGAAGGACCCGGCCGCGCCCCCGGGGGACACGTCGGCTGCGGTCGCCCAGGCCGGGATCGCCCGGACGAAGGACCTCGTGAGGTGGGAACGTCTGCCCGACCTGAAGTCGAAGTCGGCCCAGCAGAGAAACGTGGTCCTGCACCCGGAGTTCGTCAACGGGAAGTACGCTCTGTACACCCGACCCCAGGACAGCTTCATCGAGGCGGGCGAAGGGGGTGGCATCGGGTTCGCGCTGTGCGAGAGCATGGAGCACGCCGAGACCGGGGAGGAGGCGATCGTCGACCCCCGCGTCTACCACACGGTCAAGGAGGGCAAGAACGGGGCGGGGGCGCCCCCGCTGAAGACGGCGAAGGGGTGGCTGCACATCGCCCACGGCGTGCGTCCCTGTGCGGCGGGGCTGCGCTACGTGCTCTACGCCTTCCTCTGCGACCTCGCCGACCCGTCGAAGGTCATCGCCCGACCCGGCGGATACTTCATGGCGCCGGAGGGCGAGGAGCGGACCGGGGACGTCTCGAACGTCCTCTTCTGCAACGGGGTGGTGGCGCGGGACGACGGCGAGGTGTTCATCTACTACGCCTCTTCGGACACCCGCACCCACGTGGCCACCACCACCGAGGAGCGCCTCCTCGACTACGTCCTCCACACGCCGGAGGATCCGCTGCGGTCGGCGGCGTGCGTTGAGCAGCGCATCGAGCTGATCGACCGCAACCTGAAGCTGCTGTCCAGGGTCCGGGGCAAGACGGCCCGTGCCTACCGCGGCATCCGGGGTTGAACGGCCGGACGAAGCGCCCTGGAGTGACGGACCCGGGCATTCGTGGTTGAATGCGCGCGGGAACCAGACCGAGGAGGAACCGCATGACGACGCGACGATCGTTCCTGGGGGCGGTGGCCGGAGGGTTGGGCGCCGCCGTCGCCGGCCGACGGCTGGGCGTTGCCGGGGAGGCGAGCAAGCCCCCCCTGGGCCTCCAGCTCTACAGCCTTCGCGAGGCGCTCGCGAAGGACCTTCCGGGCACCCTGGCTCAGATCAAGGGCTGGGGCATCGACGAGGTCGAGTCGGCGGGCTTCTACGGCCGTACCGCCTCGGAGTTCGCCGCCGAGCTGAAGAAGGCGGGGCTCGAGTGCCCGGCCATGCACATCGGCTACGACCAGCTCGGGAGCGACATCGACGAGGTGATCAAGGACGCCGAGGTGGTGGGGGCGACGACGATCGTCAATCCCTACCTCCCCCACGCGGACCCCAGCAGCCCGGCGACGCGGGAGGAGATGCTGCGCGCCGCCGCCGACTTCGCGAAGTGGTCGAAGCGCCTCCGCTCGGCGGGCCTCCGCTTCGGCTATCACACCCACGGGCAGGAGTTCGGACCGGCGCCGGAGGGGACCCTCTTCGACGTGTTCGCGGAGCAGGTCGGACCCGAGGTCGGCTTCGAGTTCGACATCTTCTGGATCGCGGCCGGGGGCGCCGATCCCCTCGCCCTGATGAAGGAATACGAGGGGCGGGTCTGGTACACCCACCTCAAGGACATGGCCGAGGGTGCGAAGGAGAAGAAGTACGGGCCCGACACCAAGGTCGTCCTGGGTACTGGAAAGTTCGACATCCCGGCCATCGTGAAGGCGGGGCTGAAGGCCGGGGTGGAGATCCACTTCATCGAGGACGAGAGCGCCGCTCCCATGGCCCAGATCCCCCAGAGCATCGAGTACTACGAGGCCCTGAAGATCTAGAAGGCCAGTCGGTGGTCGCACGCCGGGCCGCTTCCCCGTCTCGAGGACGTGGGCCTCGGCCCGGCGTCGCCCGAGCGGGCCCTGGAGGCACCATGAGACACGCAGTGACCGCCCTGGTCGTATGCCTCGCCATGGTGGCGTGCCGGCAGCCGGAGACGCCCCCCGCCGAAACGGAGACCATGGAGTCCTTCGCCGAGGCGGACTACGACCATGTCGACAAGATCGACATGCACGCCCACATCCACGCGAAGGACGGGAGATTCGTCGATCGGGCCCGGCGGGACCGCTTCCGGTTCGTCGACATCGCCACCTATGCCGCCGACCCCGACGAGATGCGGATGCGGCACGAGACGGTCTTCGGCCAGCTCGAGGCCCACCCGGACCGCGTGCTCGCCGTGGTGTCCTTTCCCATGCAGGGGTGGGACGACGACGGCTGGGCCGAGAAGACGATTCGCTACCTGGACGAGGCCTTCGACCGGGGCGCGGCGGGGGTCAAGGTCTGGAAGAACATCGGCATGGAGTTCAAGGATCGGAACGGGGACGACGTGATGATCGACGACCCGCGGTTCGACCCGGTCTTCGCACACCTGGTCGAAAGGGACGTTCCGGTGATCGGCCATCTCGGCGAACCAAGAGAGTGCTGGCTGCCCGTCGAGCAGATGGTGATCCACAAGGGTTACTACTCGACCCACCCCGAGTACCACATGTACCTCCACCCCGAGATGCCATCGTACGAGGACCAGCTGGCGGCTCGGGACGGGCTGCTGGCGAGAAACCCGAAGCTGCGATTCGCCGGAGCCCACCTGGGGAGCCTGGAGTGGAGCGTCGACGAGCTCGCCGCCTTCCTGGACCGATTCCCCCGGGTCATCGTGGAGACCGCGGCCCGGGTGCCCGACCTCCAGTACCAGTCCAGCCGGGACCGCGAGCGGGTGCGCAACTTCATGATCGAGTACCAGGACCGCATCGCCTACGGGACGGACCTGGGGGTGGAGCCGACGGACCCCACGGAGGAGGCGATCGCCGCCGCGAGAGAGCGCTGGCGCTCGGACTGGAGGTACTTCGCCACCGACGGGGCGGTCGAGGTCCGACAGCTCGACGAGCCCGTCCAGGGGCTCGAGCTCCCGAAGGCGGTGGTCGAGAAGCTCTACCGCCTGAACGCCGAACGCTTCTTCGGCGATGGGTGGCGGGCGTCCCCGAGCTGAGGGACGGAAAGCGCCCGCGTCCGAGGGGACTGGCGCCAGACGCGCGGCCCGGTCCAGCGCATTGGACGTCTCGGAGGGACGCGGAACAAACGGTGACCCCCATCGTCTTCC
>JAJDNS010000227.1 GCA_022340585.1 Acidobacteriota bacterium | reverse complement strand
AAACGTAGCCTTCCGTCCTCCGGGGAGGATGGAAGGCTACGTTTGGGACCTGACCCCTTTGTCCCCCTTCGTCATCCTGAGTCGTTCCATCGTTCGAGCGTGCGACGAAGGATCTCTCCGTTCCCCTCACCCCCCGCAGGTCTATACTCCCGTCATGTCCACCGTGGCCCAGCGACTCCGCCGCGACGACATCGAGCGGCTCCGCCGCATGACCCCGGCCGCGCGCGTTGCCGAGGCCCTGGCCCTCGGATGCGAGGCGGCCGAGGCCTACGCTCACGCCCACGGGCTGGACCTCACCGAGGCCCGCCTCCGCCTCGAGCGCGCGGGCCAGGCCGGCCGTCGCCCCTCCCGCGTCATGCAAGGGATCCTGGAGTGAACCTCCTCGCCGAGGTCGTTTCCATTCTGCGCCGCGAGGGGGTCGACCACGCGCTCATCGGCGCAGCGGCGATGGCAGTGCACGGCGTCAGCCGCGCCACCGCCGACGTCGACCTCATGACCGTCGATGCGCGAGTGCTCGAGGCCGACCTCTGGGAATCACTGGAAGCGCAAGGAGTGAAGCTCCGCATCCTCAAGGGTGACTTCGACGATCCCCTGGCCGGCAGCGTGCGGTTGACCGCGGAAGACGCCCGCATCGTCGACGTCGTCGTCGGTCGCTACAAGTGGCAGAAGGAGGTCCTCGACTCGGCCGAGACCCAATCCCTCGGCGAGATCGAGCTCCCGGTGGCACGCCCGGCCGGCCTCGTCCTCTTGAAGCTCCACGCGGGTGGCCCCAAGGACGCGTGGGACATCAGCTCCCTGGCGGAGACCCACGAGGATTGGGTCGACATCAAGGGCGAGGTCGAGGAGACTGTCGGCCGGCTCTCGGCCGAGAGCCGTCGGCTCTGGAAGCGTCTCCGAGACGAGACCTGACGCCAGTCACGCGTGCTCTTCCGTCAGAGCGGCTGCTTCGACTCCAGCCGCTCGACCCGCTGGCCCAGCTCGCTGAAGCCCTTGCGCATCTCTCCCTCGACCCGCTCGAATCGCGCGTCGACCTGCCCGAACCCCGCCCGCAGTTCTCCCTCGACTCGCTCGAGCCTGGCTTCGACACTGTCCAGACGGAGCTCAACCCGCCCCTGCCCGTCCTCCACGCGCTCGAGCCTGGCTTCGACCGCGTCGAGACGGAGCTCAACCCGACCCTGCCCGTCCTCGAGACGCCCGACCCGGCCGTCCAGCCGGTCGATCTTCTCGCCGTTGGCCGCCACGCCGTCCCCGACCGCCTGGATCCTGGAGTCGAGATTCTCCGCCACCACGCCAAAGTAGCGCTTGATATCGTCAGCTTCCTTCTTCGTCATCTCCGGCCCTGCGTCCTTCCTGGGAGAGTGGACGGAGTATGGCCCACGACGCTACCGCACCGGGACCGCTTCGCTCACTCCTTCCGCTTCGGCTCTCCACCTTCGTCGGCCGGGCCCGCCTGCGCCTCTCGCCACCGCTCGATGTCCGCCATCATGGGCTCCATGATCGCGTCCACCTCGGCCAGGATCCTGCCCACCACCTCGTCCATGTAGCGCTTGACGTCCTCGACCTCCGGGCTCGTCATCTCCCACTCTCCTCACTCCGCCGGAAGGGGCGGAGTATATCCCGCCGGGCTCGGAACGCTCCCCCCATTTCATGGCATCCTTCCCCCATGCCCTTCTCCGCCCGGAAGCTCCGCATCCCCACCCCCGAGCAGGCCCTCCCCGGCCGCCCGGAGCCCCTGCCCGTCCCCGAGACCCACTTCGTCAACGGCGCCCGCCTCCAGCCCCCGTTCCCCGCGGGCACCGAGCTCGCCTTGTTCGGCATGGGCTGCTTCTGGGGCGCCGAGCGCCTCTTCTGGCAGACCCCGGGCGTCGTCTCCACCAGCGTCGGCTACGCCGGCGGCCACACCCCCAACCCCACCTACGAGGAGACCTGCACCGGGCTCACCGGCCACGCCGAGGTCGTCCGCGTCGTCTTCGACCCGAAGCGCGTGAGCTACGAGGACCTCCTCCGCGTCTTCTGGGAGGGCCACGACCCCACCCAGGGCATGCGCCAGGGCAACGACGTGGGCACCACCTACCGCTCGGCGATCTACACCCACGGTGAGGATCAGCAGCAGAAGGCCGAGGCCTCCCGCGACGCCTACCAGGAGGCCCTCGACGCGAAGGGCCACGGCCCCATCACCACCGAGATCCGCGCGGCCCCCGAGTTCTACTACGCCGAGGACTACCACCAGCAGTACCTGGCCAAGAACCCAAACGGCTACTGCGGCCTCGGCGGCACCGGCGTCTCGTGCCCAGTAGGCCTCCCTTCCTGAAGCCCTGCCGAAGGGACGTCCTCCACAGAGGACGGCATTCAACATTCACGACCTGACCCCTTATCATTGCGCCGGGAGGCTCCTGTGAAGATCCTCGTGGTCGACGTCGGCGGCAACAACGTGAAGCTCCTGGCCACCGGGCAGAAGACGCCCCGGAAGGTCCCGTCGGGCCCGGACCTCACCCCCCGGACGATGGTGGCCGGGATCAAGAAGGCCATCCCCGACTGGGACTACGACGTCGTGACCATCGGCTACCCCGGCTCGGTGAAGGACGGCCACCCGGTCAAGGAGCCCGCGAACCTGGGCGAGGGCTGGGTCCGCTACGACTACCGCCGCGCCTTCGGCAAGCCCGTGCGCATCATCAACGACGCCGCCATGCAGGCCCTGGGCAGCTACGAGGGCGGACGCATGCTCTTCCTCGGCCTGGGCACCGGCCTGGGCGCCGCCCTCGTCCTCGAGGGCCTGGTCCAGCCCACGGAGATCGCCCACCTCAAGTACGACGACGGCAAGACCTACGAGGAGCACGTGGGCAAGAAGGCCCAGGACCGCCTGGGCAAGAAGCGCTGGAGGAAAGAGGTCGACCAGATCGTGATGGACCTCTACGCCGCCTTCCAGGTGGACGAGGTGGTGATCGGGGGAGGCAACGCGAAGCAGCTCAAGGAGATTCCCGACATCGCCCGCCTGGGCTCCAACCGAAACGCCTTCGCCGGCGGCTTCCGCCTCTGGACCGACCCCCTGGCCGGCAAGCGCACCCACCGCCACCGCCGGAAGTAGGTCCGCGGGGGACTCGGTTCGACGTCCTGCCCCTAGCTTGCCCGGACGAGTGGGCGGGGTAGGGCAAGCCCCTCCTTCGAGGCCCGGTAGAGGTCGACGGCCTTCTGGGCGTTGAGCCAGAAGTCCGGGGTGGTGCGGAAGGCCGCTCCCAGCTTGAGGGCCATGTCGGTGCTGACGGCGGCCCTGCCGTTCACGATCCGGTTGACGACCTTCACGTCACAGCCCAGATGATCGGCAAGCTGCCTCTGTGTCATGCCCAGCGGAGCAAGAAACTCCTCACGGAGGATCTCTCCGGGCGTCGTCGGCTCTCGTCCTCTGGTCACTCGCCCCATGGCATCCCTCAGTGGTAGTCACAGATATCGACGGCTTCAGGTCCGGCCTCGGTCCAGCGGAAGATGACACGCCACTGATCGTTGACCCGAATGCTGTGAAACCCCGCCAGGTTTCCCTTCAGCGCCTCGAGGCGGTTGCCCGGTGGCGACGCCAAATCGCTGAGGCTGTCGGCGTAGTCCAGGATGTCGAGCTTCCTCCGAGCGACGCTCGCCACGTTGCCCCATCCTGCCCGCCTGGGAACCTGCCCGTCGACGAAGAAGCGCTCCACCTGTTGGCTGGCGAAACCCTGAATCGCCACGGAGGCAGTATACCGCGACGCGGTATAGGCATCAAGACGACAAGGAGCAGCGAGGGCCGCGAATAGAACACCGAAGCCCCTTATACTCGCCTCCGTGGAAGCCCTCGGAAGACCCCTCCGCCTCCCCGCCCTCGCCGCGCTCCTCGTCGCGCTCGCCACGCCGGCGCTGGCCCAGTACGGCCGCCCCATCACCGAGCGCGAGAAGGAGGGACTCTGGCGCCTGGGCCCCTTCCGCCTGACGCCCCAGCTCCAGCTCCGCAACGCCGGCGTCGACTCCAACCCCTTCCTCACCCCCGACCCCGAGACCGACGAGACCGAGATCGT
>JAJDNS010000226.1 GCA_022340585.1 Acidobacteriota bacterium | reverse complement strand
TGCTGCTCGTGCGGCAGACGGGCGTCGGCCTCCTGGGCCTGTCCTCGGGCCCCAACCACCTTCTCCGGCTGGAGCTTCCGCTCGAGTTCAGCAACGGGAGCGACGTCGGCTGCAACCTGAACTACGGGCGCCTTCAGATCTTCTCGGGAGGCGAAGAGGTGGAGCGCTCCTCGGTCACCGCTGACGACATCGTGGCCCAGGCCGGCACCACCCTGGTGGCCCAGGGGGCCCCGCTGCGGGCCACCTTCACCTTCAACTTCAACACCCGGATGATTGACTCGGTGGGCTTGAGCGTGTCCGCGACCGACCACAACGGCCACACGATCGAGCGCCAGATCACCAGCCTCGACGTGGAGCTCGCTCCGGAGCTTCTCGAGTAGGGCGGGGCAGAGCTGAGCGATTGAACGCTCGCCCGCTTGACGCGGCCACCACCGTCGACGCAGGATTCGGCCGTGCGCGTCCCCACTGCCGCCGCCGACCGGCTGCTCGCGCATGTCGCTGCGTCCAGCGACCTTCCTCTCCGGCCTGAGCCTTGAACCGGTGTCGGCCCCATCCCTCGGAGGAGATCCATGACCGCCCAGCCGAATCGGAGAGACTTCGTCAAGACCCTGGCCCTGGGGGCCGGGACCGCGCTCGCCTCGAGGGCGAAGAGCGAGGCCGGCACGGTGGGCGCCAACGAGCGCCTCGGCATCGGCATGATCGGGTTGGGACAGATGGCGCGGGGTCACCTCGAGAACCTGCTCGGGGAGCCGGACGTCGAGGTGCGGGCCCTGTGCGACGTCTACGAGCCCAACCTCCGCTTCGCCGCGGCGAAGGCGCCCGAAGCGACCACGTACGGGGACTTCCGCGAGGTCCTGGGCCGGGACGACATCGACGCGGTGGTCGTCGCCACGCCGGACCACTGGCACGCGCTGCCGACGGTGATGGCCTGTGACGCTGGCAAGGACGTCTACGTCGAGAAGCCCGCCTCGGTGGCCCTCACCGAAGGTCGGAAGATGGTGGAGGCGGGCCGCCGCAACGATCGGATCGTCCAGGTCGGGACCCAGCAGCGCTCTGCTCCTCACTTCCGGTACGCGGTCCAGCTCGTGCGCGGCGGCACCCTGGGCGACATCACCTTCGTGCGGACGTGGAACTACGGCAACGCCCTGCCCGACGGTATCGGAAACCCGCCGGACGGCCCGCCGCCAGAGGGGCTCGACTGGGAGATGTGGCTCGGGCCGGCCCCGGAGGTGCCGTACAACGAGAACCGCTTCGGGGTGTCGCTGGACGACGAGCTCGAGTACCAGCGATGGGCCACGTTCCGCTGGTTCTGGGACTACGCCGGCGGGATGATGACCGACTGGGGAGTGCACCTCCTCGACATCGTCCAGTGGGCGATGGACGTGGACGCCCCGGAGACGGTCAGCACCCACGGGGGGAAGTTCGTGATGACGGACAACCGGGAGGCGCCGGACACGCTCCAGGCGACGTTCCGCTACCCGGGCTTCGTGTGCACCTACGAGAACCGGGAGGCCAACGGTCACCCCCTCGACGGGCACGGCTACGGCATCCTCTTCCACGGCAGCGAGGCCACGCTGTTCCTCGACCGCGGAGGCTTCCAGATCTTCCCGGAGGGCGAGGACGAAGGGGTCCCGATGCAGGCCCAGTCGCTGGGCGAGAGCCACGCCCGCCACATGAGGAACTTCCTCGACTGCGTGAAGAGCCGCCAGGCGCCGGTCAGCGACATCGAGATCGGGCACCGCTCGACGAGCACCGCCCTCCTGGCGAACATCGCCTACCGGACGGGCCACCAGCTTACCTGGGACCGGGCCGCCGAGACCATCACCGGGGACGACGAGGCCTCGAAGCTGCTGGACCGGGCCTACCGCGCGCCCTGGAAGCTGTAGCCGCCCGGGAATCTCGGTGGCCAGGGGTTCGGCGGCAGCGAAGTGAGGGGAGAGCCATGCGGCAAGCCGCTCTGTCGTTGACGATCCTCCTGCTCGGCGCCGCCGCCGTCGCCGAGCCGAGGGCTCCGGAGTTGGAGGCGCTCCAGCGACGTCTGCTCCAGGGATGGAACACCTGGAACAACCCCAGCGTCCTCTCCCACGTCCTCATGCCGGAGGGCCTGTCCCTGAGCGTCACCTTCCGCAAGAAGCGGGGTGGTCCCTACTGGCTCCGGGACAGCTACATCGCCAACCTGCACTCCACGTTCCCCGAAACCATCCATCCTGGCCCCCACGCCTCCGACGGGTCCTACAGCGAGGTGGAGCTGGAGTGGGAGGGGATGAAGGCCACGGTGCGGAGCGCGACCGACGGGGAGAACCTCGTGATTCTCTTTACTCCCCACGCGTGGCCGGTGGAGCCCCACGTCCTCCTGCTGGAGACGGGATTGCTGTGGAACCGGAAGGGGTCGGTGTGGCGGGAGGGGGAGGGGATCGTCGCCGCGGCAGGAGGGCGAACGATCGCCATCGGGAGCACGGCCATCCCTGCGGTCGTGCCCCTGCCGGTGAAGGGCCCCTATCTCGCCCACCGCTCGGACGAGCCGGTGGGCTTCTTCACCGGTGAGCCGCGCACGCTGGAGGAGATCGAGGCGGTCCTCGAGACCCGTCGGAAGGAGGTCGCGAAGCGGCCACAGCGGTACGGCGAACTCGCCGAAGCCTACGAGGCCATGCAGACCCTGTTCGCGTGGAGCACCGTCTACGACGCCGCCAACGACCGGGCCCTGACCCCCGTCTCCCGAGTCTGGAACGAGACCTGGGGCGGGTACATCATCTTCGACTGGGACACCTACTTCACCGCGTGGATGCTGGCCCTGGATCAGAAGGACCTGGCCTTCTCCAACGCCATCGCCATGACCGGCGGCGTGACGGAGCGGGGCTTCGTCCCCAACCTGGAAGCGAGCTGGGGACGCAAGTCCTTCGATCGTTCCCAGCCCCCGGTGGGCAGCCTCGCCTGCAAGGCGATCTACGACAGGCACCCGGAGAAGTGGTTCCTCGAGGAGGTCTACCCGGGCCTGCTCTCCTGGAACCGCTGGTGGCCCGAGGCCCGTGACAACCAGGGCTATCTGTCGTGGGGGTCCGACCCCCACCCCCGGGGCATGGAGCCCAACACGAAGAAGGCGGCGAAGTGGGAGTCGGGCCTCGACAACTCGCCTCTCTTCGACGACGCGGTCTTCAACGAGGAGATACACGTCCTGGAGCTGGCCTCGGCCGGCCTCATGGGCCTGTACGTGGCCGATTGCCAGCATCTCGCCGAGATCGCCCGCATCCTTGGGCGCGACGACGAGGCCCGGGAGGTCGAGAGCCGGGGAGAGCGGTACGCGGAGAAGCTCCGGACGCTGTGGGACGACGAGACCGGGATGTTCCGCGACCGGGACCTGACGACGGGGGAGTTCACGCCGCGGGTCGCGCCCACGCACTTCTATCCCCTCATCGCGAAGGTGGCGACCCCGGAGCAGGCGGAGCGGATGGTGCGGGAGCACCTGCTCAACCCGGAGGAGCTGGGGGGAGAGTGGATGATCCCCTCGATCGCCCGAAGCGACCCGGCCTTCCCCGACAACAGCTACTGGCGCGGGCGCATCTGGGCCCCCATGAACTTCCTGGTGTACCTGGGCCTTCGAAACTACGACCTGCCCGAGGCACGGAAGGAGCTCGTGGACAAGTCCCTGCGGCTCATGATGAAGGAGTGGCGGGCGAACCGCCGCGTCTACGAGAACTACAACGCGACCACCGGTGTCGGCGGCGACGTCCGCAACAGCGCGAGCTTCTACTCCTGGGGCGCCCTCCTGGGCTTCATGTCTCTCATGGAGCAGGGGTACTACTGAAACCCCAAGGGGGTCAGGTCTCGAGCTGACCCCGCCGCCCTTCCCGCCCGCCTCTCCGCCCTCGATGTGCCGGCACCGCCGCGTGCCGCTCCATGCCCTGCCAAGGACGCGATCGCCACGGCGGAATCGTGTCCCGGGCCAAGGCATCCGGCCCCAGGCCGGCTCGGTCCTCGGGAGACCTGACCCCAGGGCACTGCTCGGCCGAACTTCCACGTTGTCAATGCGTTCGCGGGCGGATATTCTTGGTCCGGTTCGGTTTGCTCCGAGGATGGCGACACCATGGTTTGCCCGTCCTGCGGCGCCGAGAACGACGCCACCGCCGACAGCTGCTTCAAGTGCGGGAAGGGGTTCGCTCTCACCGAGGGAGCGCTCCTCGCCTCACGCTACGAGATCCTGACCCACCTCGGTCGCGGGGGCATGGGGATCGTGTACAAGGCCCGCGACCACGCCCTCGAGGAGACTGTGGCCTTGAAGGTGCTCCGGTTCGACCTCGCCCGGGCCGGAGACGTGGCCCGACGCTTCCGCTCCGAGATCAAGCTGGCCCGGAAGGTCCGTCACCCCAATGTCTGCGGGATCCACGAGTACGGTGAGGACGGGATCTACCGCTTCATCGTGATGGAGCTCATCGAAGGGCGGGATCTGCGGTGGCTCCTCCTGGACCAGGGGCCGTTCAGTGCCGAGGATGCCTGCGGGTTGGCCATCGAGGTCAGCGAGGGGCTTCAGGCGATCCACGACGTTGGGATCGTCCACCGCGACCTCAAGTCGCCCAACATCATGTTGGACGTGAAGGGGCGCGTGCGGCTGATGGACTTCGGCATCGCCAAGCAGCAGGGGGCCCCGGTGACGTCGGGCTCGGCGACGGCCACGGGAATGGTGCTGGGAACGCCGGAGTACATGAGCCCGGAGCAGGCCCGGGGGAAGAAGGTCGACTTCCGAAGCGACATCTACGCCCTGGGCGTGATCGGCTACGAGCTCTTCACGGGGCGTGTGCCCTTCAAGGGCGAGACCCCCCTGGAGACGCTCTTCAAGCACCTGCAGGAGATGCCCGTCTTCTCGGGACCCGACACCCCCGGGATCCCGGCGCCCGTCATCCCCGTCCTGCGGAAGGCCCTGGCCAAGGACCCGGAGGAGCGGTACGCCAGCGCCCGGGACATGGCGCGAGCGTTGCGCCAGGCCCGGGCCGAGGCCTTCGGGGTATCGCCAACCGCGAAGACTCCGCCCGTCCTGATCGCGACCGATCGCCGCAACCGCGACACTCTCCTCCAGACCCGGACGGTTCCCACCCCCACTCCGGCTCGAACGGCGGGTGCCGGGCCGACGGTGACGCCGCCCCGGACGGTGACCCCGCCGACGACCCAGGCTCCCACCCCGGCCCTGCCCACGGTTCGGAGCGCCCCCACCCGTCCGCCCGACACGAGCGCCCCGGCTCTGGCCCCGACTCGCATCGTCGGCCGGGGGGGGCCGGCGTTGGTGAGGCCTGCCCGGGCCTCCTCTTCGAAGGGTCGCCGGAGCTGGATCCTTGCCGGTGGCGCTGCCCTCGCGGTGGGAGTCGCCGCGACCGTCTGGCTGAGCGGGCCAGGCCGCTCCACCGCCCCCCCGGAGACGCTTCAGCCGAGTCCGTCGATGGCGACGCCGACGCCTGGCCTCGTGTCGAGCCCGGAGGTCCCGCCGCTGGCGGCCGCCACCGCGGAACCGACGGTGGCCGGCGAGGTCGCTCCTCGCCCGACGGAAGCCAGAGGGGCCTCCCTCCCCGAGAGCGAACGTCCACCAGGCCGCCCCCGGGATGTCGCCCCGAAGGCCGGACCCTCGGAGAAGGCGGCCTCTCCCGTCGCCCCCGTGGTCCCGACACCGGTGCCGACCCCCGTCGCCACTCCCACGCCCACGCCAACGCCCACGCCACCACCAACTCCGCCTCCGGTGGCCACGGGACACCTGCAGCTGCGCATCCTTCCGTGGGCCGAGGTGGCGATCGACGGAGAGGCGATGGGCTCGACGCCCATGCGTCCGGTCGGCCTCGACGTCGGGGAGCACACGGTCGTCCTGACCCACCCCGGATACAAGCCCCTGCTCAAGCGTGTGGTGATCCGTGCGGATGAGACCGCCACGCTCGAGGTGGACCTTGCCTACGAAGCCTTTCCCAAGGAGTAGTGCGCGCACTCTCCTTTGATCGAGGAGGTGTCTCCCATGTCCACGAGGCTCGTTGCCGTCCTGCTGATCGGCGCTCTGGCGCTGGCACCATCCCTGGGGGCCCTGGAGGCGCCGTCCGACCCGGAGCTCGAGGAGGGGATCCGGCAGACCCAGATCGGTGACTTCGAGAACGCGGTCGTGACCCTCGACACGGCGGCACGTCGGCTGGCGGCCGAAGGCGGTCGTTCCGCGGAGCTGGCCCGGGCCTACGTCTATCTGTCCATCGCGTACCTGGGGCTCAGCCAGGAGCAGAAGGCCAAGGCGCAGTTCCTCGAGGCCCTGAAGACCGACAGCGACATGACGATCGACGAGGGAGAGTTCCCGCCCCGGGTACTCGAGTTCTTCGAGGAGGCCCGGGAGGAGGCCCTGGCGGAGGGAGTCGTTGCTCCGGTTCCGCCCCCTCCGGCCGAGGCCCCGACGGTCTCCGAGCCGGAGCCGGTCCTCGAGCCCGAGCCGGCGTCCGCGGTGGCGACGGCAGAGCCGGAGCCCGAGAAGAAAGGGGGATCGGCGAAGTGGCTCCTCATTGGGGGCGGCGCCGCCGCGGCCGCTGGAGTGGCGCTCGCCGCCGGAGGCGGGAGTGGAGGGAGCGGGGGGAGCGGTGGGACCACGACAACCCCAACCCCGCAGCCGGTCGAAGAATGGTTCGAGAAGTACTCGGCCCAGGTCCCGCGGCGCATCCCGGATCTCAACCAGGCCTTCTCCCAGCTCAACTTCGGGCCGGCGGGGACGATCGTGGAGGCGTATCTGGAGTTCCGGATCCAGCACACGTGCCGCGCGGATCTGTGGATGGAGCTGCGTCATCCCGACGGCACCACCTACAGCGTGTCGGGGCCGGCTGACTGTGCCGATCTGTGGGAGGGGCCCATCGGGGTTCCGGCTGAAGGCAAGACGTCGAACGGGATCTGGACCCTCACCGTCATGGACACCCAGCCCGACGACGCGGGGACGCTCGAGGCCTGGGGGCTGCGCCTGCTGATCCGGAGGTAGCCCGGGCCGGCGGCGCTCAGGAAGCGCCGCGCAGGCCCCAGCCGAGGAGAAGCAGACCGATGGCGGCGATCCAGCTCCCGACCGCGCGGACGGCGATCCGGGTCCACGGGGGGCGGAGCCACACCACGAAGGCGGCGAGGAGCGCAATGACCACGAAGACCGCGCTCACGATGCCCACGAGGCCGAGGGCCTCACGCCCGGCCTCGGCGATCCCGGCCCCGTTCAGCCAGCCGTGGAGCAGGCCGAGGGCGGCGGCCAGCAGGGTCACCGCCGCTGCCGGAAGGCGGCGGTCGGAGGCGGTCAGGCCCCCGAGGAGGAGGAACGAGGCCGCGGTGAGGGTGCCGGGGAGGGGAGCCCCCACCGCGAAGCCAGCCATTCCCCCGAGGAGCCAGGCCCCGGGGACGACGAACAGCGCGATGCGGCCCGCCTTCGGTCCGTTCAGACCGGCGAGGAGAGCGATGGCCACGACGGGGATGAAGTCCTCGAAGCTGACAAACAGGTGGGAGATCCCGTCGTAGAGCGGCCCCAGGCCGGTGGTGACGAGGTGGGCGTGGGCCGGGGTGGGGAGGAGGGACAGCCCGGCGACGGTCCCCCCGAGGGTCAGGCCACGCCGGAGCGATCTCAAGAGATCGCCCCCCAGAGGAAGTAGACCCCGGCCGCGGCGACGGTGGCCCCGGCGACCCGGAGGACGACGCGGCCCATGCTCCAGCGGTGGGCGACCCCGAGCCCGATCCCGACGCCGTGGAGGCAGCCGGTGGCGATCACGAAGCCCACGCTGTAGAGGAGGGCATTCTCCCCGGCCGGCAGCTCCGTTCCATGGGCGTGCCCGTGGAAGACACCGAAGAAGCCCACCAGGCCCGCGGCCACCCAGAGGGGGGGACGGGCCTCGAGGGCGACCACGAGGCCGAGGAGGATTGCGGAGACCGCAATGCCGACCTCGGTACCCGGCAGCGGGACCCCCACGAGGCCGAGGAAACCGCCGCACGCCATCACCACCGGGAAGATGACGGGCAGGAGCCACACCGCGGGGTTGCCGAGCTGGGCGCCCCACAGACCGACGGAGATCATGGCGAGCACGTGGTCGAGTCCCGAGACGGGGTGCTGCAAGCCGGTGAGGAACCCGGCGGCCTGGCCGCTCTGCTCGTGGGCCCAGACCGGGGTCGCGGCCAGGAGCAGGAGGAGAGCCAGCAGGGCCTCGCGGGAGGGGTGGTTGGTGCGATCACCGATCATCGCGGGCCTCCGAGGAGCATCAAGGTGCGCTGGATGGTCCAGTACGCGCCGAGGGAGCCCACCGCGTACCCGGGGAAGAGCTCGACGGCGCGGGGCCAACGGATCTCCAGGACCCGGAAGGCGCGCTCGAGGGCCAGGATCAGGAGAACGAAGAAGAGCTGTCCGATCTCGACGCCGACGTTGAACAGGAGCAGGGCCAGGGGGATCTCGGGCTGGGGGAGACCCATGCTGGTGAGGCCGCTGGCGAAGCCGAAGCCGTGGAGCAGTCCGAAAGCGAAGGCCACGACCCAGGGGTGGCGGATGGTGAAGCTGGTCTCGCCGCGCCACACGCGCACGATCTCGGGCCCCAGGAACAGGATGCTGAGGGCGATGGCGGCGGTCAGCGGGGGAAGCGGAGCGCTGGCATATCCCAGGGTGGCGATGGCCAGGGTGATGCTGTGGGCCACCGTGAACGAGGTGATGGTCTTGAGCAGCATCCAGCGGTCCTGGACGATCAACAGCAGGCCCAGGACGAAGAGCAGGTGGTCGACCCCGAGAAGGATGTGCTGGACCCCGAGCTGGAGGTAGGCGAGGACGCGTTGCCCGGTGGACGTGGTGCCGCCGAGGGTCGCCGAGGGAGAGGTGGGCCGCACCAGGTGCGACTCGAGCCGCCCGTCCGCGTTGTGCAGGCGGATGAGCACGTCGGTGATCGTCGCCTCGAGGCCGGCGATGACGATGGTCTTGCCGCCGATCCCGCCCGGGCAACGGAGGGTGCCGCGCACGATCACCGCCCCCGGCGTCATCTGCTGGCGGTCGGTGGTCCGGAAGGAGCAGTCCTTGGGAAAGACGGGGGCGAGGCTGATCTGGACCTCGCCGCCGGCGGGGTGCTTCCACAGGACGGAGTAGGTCTCGGGCGAGGTCTCGCGCAGCTCCAGGAACCCGGGCCGGACCTCGTGTGCCTCCGCCGCGCCCGCGAGAAGAACGGCGACGACCGCGACCAGGACCACCGCCGCGGCGCGTTTCATCGGGTCTCCGCCGAGTCGTCGGGCCCGCCCACGGCCGAGGATTTCTCCGGGTCGGGCATGTCGATGACGACGTCGTACTGCTCGAGGAGCCGCTCGTACATCGCCTCGAGCTGCTCCTTGCGTCGGCGGGTGAGCAGGTCCCGGGCCACCGCGTCCCGGATGTCGTCGAGCTCCGGCTCCCGGCCCTCGATGCGCTCGCGCACGAACACGAGGTGCAGCCCGTAGCCCGACGGAATGGGCCCAACCCAGCTCCCCGGCTCGAGCTCGCCGAGCCGCTCCGCGAACTCGGCGCCGAACATCCGCGCAGCGACGGTCAGGGGGGCGAGATCGAAGTCACCCGGGAGCATGATCGAGTCGCCGAGCCCCTCGATGTCGGCATCGGGGCCCAGCGCCTGGAGCTGCTGCAGGAGCTTCTGCGCGTCGGCTTCCAGGTCGTCGCCGCGGCGGTCGGGGCTCAGGAAGACCTGCTCGAAAGCCACCTCCGGTTCTCGGCGGTAGTCCTCGGGATGGGTGTCGAGCCAGGCTTGGAGCTCGGCGTCGGTGGGGGGGACCGCTTCGGCCGCGTCCTCCACCAGGAACTCGAGCTTCTGGCGGAGCCGGCGACGGATGACGGTGTCCTCGCGGTCGAGGCCCATCGACCGGGCCTCCCGGGTGGCCATCTCCTCGCGTACGTAGTCGTCGATGAGGCCCTTGAGCTCCTCCGGGGTCGGGGGGCGCCGCCACGTGCGGGAGAAGCCCACCGCGAGGTGCTCGACCTGGCCGGGGCCGATCACGATGCGGTTCGAGTCGGGCCCGCCGGAGCCACCGGTCCAGCGGAAGAGCAGGAAGAGCGCCGCTCCGATCAGCAGGAAGTGAACGAGGGGCTCACGCAGCCAGCGTCGTCGTCGTGACTGGGTCATCGGGGCTTATCTGGATACCGTTGGGATGTGGGGGCCGGACTTGGACTGCAGCGGCGAGTATCGTGGGCAAGGGAGGCCTGTCTTGTCAAACGACGTCGATGGTACGTCATTTGTATCAACGGGTCGTGTGACAGTTGATCGGCCCCCCCTCGAGAGCCAGCCCGAAACCGACGATGTGGAGCAACCCTACGTCGAGACGGAGACTAACTCACTATCTGCCAAAGGCTTGTCGGAGTTGGGCCATGGTCCCCCCGGCCAGTCCGTGGTGCGGGAAGCTCTGACCGAGCTGGGGCAGTACCTGTCGGATAGTCTGCCTCCCCTGATGGTGGCCGATTCGCTGACAGTCCTCACGCGGGTCCCCTCCCATCAGGTGGCGGCCGAAATCGCCTCCTGGGCCTCCGGTCAGCAGAGTGCGGGAGGACTGCCACTCACCGACTACTACTACCACGGGCTCAGAAAGGTCCAGTTGGTGGGCGAGTTCCGGCTCGTGCCGCCGTCCCTCTTCGACCCGTTCTTCGCGAAGCTGAAGAACACCATCCTGGAGGGGGTCCCGTCGTCCGACCGGGACCGCCTCGCAGCCGACCTCGCCCACCTGTCAGAGGGGCGCTCGGTGTCGGTGGAGAAGGTGGAGGTCCTGCACCGCCCGGCGGGGGCCGACGACTCACCCCCGGAGGCGGCGGGAGCCCCCGGCGCGAGCCGGGGGGCGTCGGGGGCGCCGCAAGGCGTCCGCCTGAACCTGCCGCCGGGGTTCGATCTGAACCCGCAGGCCCTGCGTCGCCTGGAGGTGCTGCTCAAGCGGCTCGGGCCCCTCGCCGCGGCCACCACGCCGGAGCGGCGTGACGTGGTCGCAGCCGAAGCGTTCGCGACCGTGGCCGCCGGCGCTTCCTCGTCGCACGAGATGGACGCTCAGCTCGCGGAGTTCAACTCGGCCGGTCTCGCCTACGGCACCTACGAGCTATTCCGCGCCCTGGGCGAGAACCTGCCTGGGTGGTGGGCCCCGGGCCTGGCCGACACGACCGACGGGACCGACCCCGGGCTCGCCGCCATGGAGCGGCTGGTCACCCTGGCCGAGGACCGGGTCGAGGCATCGCGACGCTTCCGCGAGATGATCGAGAACGCGATCGAGCAGTTCAACTCCGGGGCCCTGGGCCGCGCGGTCAAGATGTTCGACCTCGCCCTGAAGATGATCGAGCGGGGGGAGGTCCTCGCCGAGAGCGTCGAGTCCCTGCGCGAGCGGGGCCACGAGGCCCTCGACCCCGAGAGCATTGCCGAGCTCGTCAAGGAGGACAACCCCCAGGGCTTCCCCCGGGTCGTCCTCCGCTTCTTCCCGGCGCTGTCTCCCGAGCGTCTCCTGGACGAGCTCCGGCGCGAGCAGCGACGCGACCGTCGCCAGACGTTGCTGTCTCTGATCGAGACCCACGGCGACGACGGTCGCGAGGCGGTCTTCGATCGACTGGTTCACCGCCCCGACGAGCTGGCCGAGGTCTACCTCTTCCGAAACCTCGTCCACCTTCTGCGCCGGATCCCGCGCTCGGTGAACACGACCTGGCCGCAGGAGCACGAGATCGCCCGGATCATCCGGTTCCTGGTGCCCGAGCGGCCGCTGCTCCTGATCAAGGAGATCGTTGCGTACCTGTCGAGCGCGAACCACCCGGTCGCCGACCAGGCGCTGAGGAGCTTCCTGGCGAGGCTCGAGGCGATGGAGGCCTCGGCCGACACTCCGGACGAAGAGCGGGCCCACCTCCGTTTCCGCCTGGACGCGACCTGCCGGGCCCTCGCCGCCAGCGACGATCCGCAGGCCTGGGAGGCGCTCGTGGAGCACGCCCTGAGCCCGAACGCGGAACCCGCCGACGCTCTTCGGCGGCTCCGGGCCCTGGGCCGTCGGGATCTCTCCACCGCCCCCGAGCTGGTCAACCGCCTGATCGACGTCGCCCTCGAGAAGGTGGGGGACTGTGCCGCGGAGAGGCGCGACCCCGACCAGGGCAAGCTGCTGGCCGCCGCCATCTCTGCGCTGGCCTCGACCCGGACGCCCCAGGTGCGGGCGCTCCTCGAGACCGTGGCGAAGCGTCTTCCGGACGACGTGTCCGGTGACGAGGCTGCCCGGCAGCTCCGTGAGCTCGACGCCGCCCCCGGCAACGCCAGCGTCGTCCCCGAGGGCAGCCTGCTCGGTGACCTGGGCCTGTTCGCGCTGCCGGCCCTGCTCCAGAGCCTCGCCGACCTGGGGTCGACGGGCACCATCACCTTCACCGACCGGAAGGAGGAAGTGGTGGCCCGGGTGACGCTGGAAAACGGGATGGTGATCGAGGCGCGGGCGGGCGACATCACCGGATCGCCCGCGGTCTGGCAGCTCATGGAGAGGCCGTTCGCCGGCCACTTCTCCTTCGTGCCCGACGCCGGGGTGGCGGCCCCGGACGCGGCCGAGCCCTGCGAGGTGACGGCTCTGCTGCTCGAGGGCATGAAGCGCGGGGACGAGCTCCGTCTGGCCGAGGCCCTCGTTCCCGGTGACGTGCCCCTGGTCGCCATGGTCGAGAGCCCCCCTCCGGTGCCCGATGAAGACGACCCGGGCCTGACGCAGGGGTTGTGGGCGACTCTCGCCGCCGGACGCACGGTGAACGAGTGCGAGCGGGCCCTGGCCGTCGACGCCTTCCGCGTCTGGCGCGCCGCCGCCGCCTGGGTGGAGGCGGGCGCGCTGGAGCCGGCCATGGCCCCTGCCCAGGGTGAGCCTTCCGGCTCCTCGTCCGCGTTCGAGACCCCCGCCGCGGGGGCCTAGGCCCTCCGTCAGCTTGCGGTAACCCCGTGTAGACGCTAGGATTGGAGCTTTGATCGCTCCGAGCTTATCGGAGCCTGTGTAGCGGTCGGAGCCGGCTGAGACCCTCCCAGGGCCGACCCGGGTGTGACCGTCCGTCCTCAAACTCGTGACAGTCCAACCGGGGGGCCCCATGGGACGACTCGACGCCGAGATCCTCGACCAGATCCTCGAGACGCTCAACGACTACGCCGGGAAGCGGCTCACCGCGGAGAAGCTGCTCGAGATCGAGCACAAGGACGAGTTTCCGGAAGAGGTCATGAAGGACCTCTACGACCCGGGACAGATCGGCCTCCACCTCCTCACGATCCCCGAGGATCTTGGCGGTCTGGGCGGCGGGGCCTACGACATCTACCGGGTGTCCGAGGAAATGGCCGCCATCGACCTCGGCATCGCCACCGGCGTGCTGGCCACCTTCCTGGGCACCGATCCCATCAACGTCGGGGCCACGGCCGAGCAGAAGGCGCAGTGGCTGGGTGAGCTGGCCGAGAAGGGGCAGTTCTACGCCTACGGAGCCACCGAGCCCCAGGCCGGCAGCGACCTGGGCGCCCTGTCGACGAAGGCCGAGCCCGTCGAGAGGGACGGGAAGGTCGTGGCCTACCGCATCAGCGGGCGGAAGCAGTGGATCAGCAATGGGGGAGTGGCCGACCGCTACACCATCCTCGCCAATGCTCCCGGCGGGCCGACCTGGTTCCTCGTAGACCGGGACACCGAGGGCTTCACCCACGGGAAGCCCGAGGACAAGCATGGGATCCGGGCCTCGAACACCGCCGCCCTCTTCCTGGAGAACGTGGAGGTCCCGGCGGACCGCCTCATCGGGACCGAGGAGGGCCAGGGCCTCGCCCAGGCCCAGGCCGTCTTCGGCTACACCCGCCTCATGGTGGCGGCCTTCGGCCTCGGGGCGGGTCGGGACGCCCTGACTCGGGCCATCCGGTACTCCCAGGAGCGGGTGCAGGGGGGCGGGCCGCTCAGCGAGAAGCAGGGATACACCCACAAGCTGATCGTCCCCAACGCGGTGCGTCTCGAAGCCGCCCGCGCCTACATCGAATGGGTGGCGGAGAGGCTGGACGGCGACGAGGAGGGCCTCGCCACCGAGGGCGCGGTGGCCAAGTACCTGGCCACCGAGGCCGGGAACAAGGCCGCCGAGGATGCGATCCAGGCCCTGGGGGGATACGGGTACACCAGGGAGTACATGGTCGAGAAGATCAAGCGGGACGTGCGGATCACCACGATCTACGAGGGCACCTCGGAGATCATGGAGTGGACGATCGCCCGGGACCGCTGGCAGCTCCACCTGAAGAGCCGGGGCCAGTACTACCAGGAGTGGGCGACGCGGGCCGACGCCCGCCACCGCGAGAACCCGAACACCGGCTCGGCCCTGGCCGCGGCGGCGCTGCGGGCGCTGGCGGTGCTCCTCGAGCGTGCGCGTCTCGATCGCCTGACCCGCAACCAGCACGTCCTCTTCCGCCTCGGGGAGCTCATCGCCTACGTGGAGACCGCGGCGGTCTTCTCCGAGCGGGCCGCCACCGCGCCGTCGAAGGTGCTCGGGGTGGAGCCGGCCACCCTCGAGACCATGGCCCGGGTCCACGCCCGGGAGGCGTTGCACAAGGTCACCACCGAAGGGCTGCGATGGGCCAACGGGGCGGGGCAGACCGATCCCGCTCTCGGGGCCACCCTCGGCGTCGAGGCGGCGCTGGCCGCCCAGGCCGGCCTCGTCGAGGACATGGACCGGATCGCGGGCGACCTCGTCCGGGCCTTCCCGGTCAAGTAAGGAGCCGCAGTGATGAGCATCGACCGCTCCGAGCGCGCCGTCGCCGTCGTGGGCCTGGGGGCCGTTCTTCCCGACGCCCCCAACGCCCCGGCCTTCCGCGACAACGTCTGGGGAAGGCGCTACAGCATCATCGAGGTCCCTCCGGGTCGCTGGAATGTCGCCGACTACTTCGATCCCGACCCCTCGGCCCCCGACAAGACGTACTCGAAGATTGGCTCGTGGGTCCGAGGCTTCGAGTTCGACTGGAAGCGCTTCAAGATCCCCCCCCGGGTCGCCGAGGCCATGGACGAGGGGCAGCAGTGGGCGGTGACGATCGCCGCCGAGGCCCTGGCCGACTACGGCTGGCCGGAGCGACCCCTCGACACCGAGCGCACCGCGGTGATCCTCGGCAACGCCATGGCCGGGGAGCACCACTACCTGACCACGCTGCGGATCTTCTTCCCGGACTGCGCACGCTGGCTGAACGAGGCGCAGGAGTTCAAGGACCTGCCCCCCGAGGTGCGCGAGCGCATCCTGTCCGGCTGGCACGAGCGGGTGAGCCAGGCGCTGCCGCCGGTCACCGAGGACACCATGCCCGGGGAGCTGGCCAACATCCTCTCGGGGCGCGTGGCCAACGTCCTGAACCTGCGTGGCCCCAACTTCGTGACCGACGCCGCCTGCGCCTCCAGCTTCGCGGCCCTCGACGCAGCGGTGGAGGCCCTGGTGGCAGGCCACTGCGACGCGGCGATCACCGGCGGCATCGACCGCAACATGGGGGCCAACTCCTTCGTCAAGTTCTGCAAGATCGGGGCGCTCTCCGCCACCGGGACCCGGCCCTTCGGCGACGGGGCTGACGGCTTCGTGATGGGCGAGGGCTCGGCCGCCTTCGTGCTGAAGCGGCTCTCCGATGCCGAGCGTGACGGCGACAGGATCTACGCCGTCGTCCGTGGAATCGGCGGATCCTCGGACGGCAAGGGCAAGGGCATCACCGCCCCCAACCCCATCGGGCAGCAGCTCGCGATCCAGCGGGCGTGGGAGAACGCGGGGCTCGATCCCGCGACCGCTGGCCTCGTCGAGGCTCACGGCACCAGCACGAGGGTGGGCGACGTGGTGGAGGTCGAGAGCCTCGCCAGGGTGTTCGGTGGAGCCTCCCGGGGCTCCATCGCCCTGGGCTCGGCCAAGAGCAACATCGGCCATCTCAAGGCCGGCGCCGGCGCCGCGGGTCTCCTGAAGGCGGTCTACGCCGTCCACGAGAAGGTCCTGCCCCCCACCCTGAACGCCGAGAAGCCCAACCCCGGCATCGACTTCGCCTCGAGTCCCTTCACCGCGAACCACGAGCTTCGTGAGTGGAAGCGGGCCAACGGCACGCCGCGGCGCTGTGGGGTGTCTGCCTATGGCTTCGGAGGGACGAACTTCCACGTCGTCCTCGAGGAGCACGTGCCCGGCGCGCTCACGAAGAAGGACCACCCGGTCCAGGTCTCGGTGGCGGCCGCCGGGCCAAACGGCGGCGGTGGGTCCGTCTCCGCCAAGGGCTCGCCGGAGAAGATGCCGCTCCGTGGCATCGCGATGATCGGCGCCCTGTCCGTGGACGGGCTCCAGAAGAAGGTCGACGCGCTGCTGGAGCTGGCCCGGGACGGACACGTGCCCCCGGTGGCTCCCCCCGAGCCCGTGGACCTGCGTGACCCCGAGCGCGTCGCCATTGACTACGGAGGCCAGAAGGAGCTCGTCGACCGGCTGAAGAAGGCGCAGAAGGCCCTGACCACCGACGCGCCGGCGACGTGGAAGGCGTTCCAGGCGCAGGGGATCTTCCGGGGCAGCGGTCCCGCTCAGGGCAAGGTGGCCTTTCTCTTCACCGGGCAGGGTAGCCAGTACCTGAACATGGGCCGGGACCTCGCGGCCGCCGAGCCGGTGGTGGCCGACGTCTTCAAGGAGGCGGACAGCGTTCTCGAGGGCATCCTGGGCCGCAGCCTCACGAGCTACCTGTACGTCGACACCAGCGACCACGAGGCGGTCAAGCAGGCGGAGGAGGATCTCAAGCAGACGGCCATCACCCAGCCCGCCGTCCTGAGCATGGACACCGCCATGGCCCGGCTCCTGGGGCAGTACGGCATCGAGCCGGAGATGGTCATGGGGCACTCTCTTGGCGAGTACGGGGCCCTGGTCTCGGCCGGGGTCCTGACCTTCGCCGAGGCCCTCGAGGCCGCGGCGGCGCGGGGAAGAGAGATGAGCCGGGTCAGCCTGGGTGACAACGGTGCCATGGCCGCGGTCATGGCGCCGATCGACCTGGTCGAGGAGATCCTGAAGGGGATCGAGGGCTACGTGGTGCCGGCCAACCTGAACGCCATGGGACAGAGCGTGATCGGGGGCGCGACCGATGCGGTGGAGCGCGCGGTCGAGGTGTTCCAGAAGCGGGGCTATCAGGCCCAGCGGCTGCCGGTGAGCCATGCCTTCCACACGAAGATCGTCGCTCCCGCCGCCGAGCCGCTGCGGAAGGTCCTCGAGCGCTTCGACGTGCGGCCGCCCACGCGGCAGCTCGTCGGCAACGTGGAAGCCGACTTCTACCCCTCGGATCCCGATGCCATCCGCGACCTGCTCTGCCGGCAGATCGCCTCACCGGTGCGCTGGGTCGAGGGCCTCGAGCGGCTCTACGAAGCCGGGGTCCGCACCTTCGTCGAGGTGGGCCCCAAGCGGGCCCTGAAGGGGTTCGTGGACGACGTGCTGGGCGACCGGCCTGGGGTCGTGTCACTGTTCACGAACCGTCCTCGCCCGAAGGAGCTCGCGAGCTTCAACCAGGCCCTGTGCGGCCTCTATGCCGCCGGCCACGGTGTGCTGGAGGTGGGGGAGGAGTCCCCAGTCTCGGTCTCGACGGCTCCGGCCCCGCTGCGCGAGGCGAGAGCCGCCACGCCTCCGGACGCAGACGCAGCGCGGGCGGCCTCTCTCGACGAGATCAAGGGGCTGCTCGCCGACGCGCTTAAGGACTTCTCGCCCACCGGCCCGGGCCCCTACGACCGCAACCTGAGCCCCCAGGGCTCGATCGTCATCAGCGGCACCGGCCTCGGGCTTCCGGGAGTGAACAAGCCGCTCATGGACCCGCGGAACGTCGAGCGGATCCTGAGCGGGGAGCAGTTCGTCGAGCTCATCCCTGAGAGCCAGCGCCAGCTCATGGCCCGGAAGCGGGTCACCCGCCTCGTCAAGAGCGCGGACGGCAGCGGCCACTTCGAGCTCATCGAGGACACGAAGGACGTGATCAAGCTCGCGGGACGCAGCGGCCCCTTCGATCTCGCCGCCGAGTACGGGGTGTCCCCCAAGCTGGTCGAGGCCCTCGACACCACGGCCCAGCTCGCCATGGCCGCTGGAATCGACGCCCTCCGCGAGGCCGGAATCCCCCTTCTCCAAACCTACCGCAAGACGACCACCGGGAAGTACCTGCCCGAGCGCTGGCTCCTCCCGGAGCCGCTCCGCGACGAGACCGGCATCATCTTCGCAAGCGCCTGGCCCGGCCTCGACCGCTTCGCCGACGAGACCCGGCGGTACTACACGTACGAGAGCCGGGTGGCCCAGAGGAAGACCCTCGAGGAGCTGCGCCTCGTGACCAGGGACACCGAGGCGCTCCGCGAGATCCAGCGGCGGATCTCCGACCTCGACGAGCTGCTCGAGCGCGAGCCCTACGTCTTCGACCGGCGCTTCCTCTTCCGCATCCTCCCCATGGGGCACAGCCAGCTCGCGGAGTTCATCGGGGCCCGCGGCCCCAACACCCACGTCAACGCTGCCTGCGCGTCGACCGCCCACGGGGTGGCTCTCGCCGAGGACTGGATCCGGTCCGGGCGCTGCCGCCGGGTGATCGTGGTCGGGGCCGACAACCCCTCGAGCGACAACCTCATGGAGTGGATCGGCTCCGGATTCCTCGCCACCGGCGCGGTGGCCACGGACGACAAGGTCGAGGAGGCGGCCCTGCCCTTCGACCGTCGCCGTCACGGGACCCTGATGGGGATGGGCGCCTGCGCCATGGTCGTGGAGAGCCAGGACGCGGTGGAGGAGCGCGGGATGCGCGGGATCGTGGAGCTGCTCTCCAGCGAGGCCGCCAACAGCGCCTTCCACGCCACCCGCCTCGACGTGGAGCACATCTCGGGTGTCGTGGAGAGCCTGGTGGCGTCGGCCGAGCGCCGATACGGGCTCAGCCGCATGGCGATGGCTCCCGAGACGGTGTTCATCTCCCACGAAACCTACACGCCCGCCCGTGGCGGCAGCGCCGCCGCCGAGGTGATGGCGCTCAGGAAGGTGTTCGGTGCCGCGGCCAGTCAGATCGTGGTCTCGAACACCAAGGGCTTCACCGGACACCCCATGGGCGTTGGGATCGAGGACGTGATCGGGGTAAAGATCCTCGAGCACGGGATCGTGCCCCCGGTGCCGAACTTCAAGGAGCCGGACCCCGAGCTCGGCCCCCTCAACCTGTCTCGCGGGGGGCGCTACCCCGTCCAGTACGCGATCCACCTGGCCGCCGGATTCGGGTCCCAGATCGCGCTGACTCTCACGCGCCGCATCCCCGGCGGGCCCGACCGGGTGGACGATCGCGTGGGCCACTCCCGGTGGCTGTCCGACATCAGCGGCCACGACCAGCCCCAGACGGAGGTGGTCTCGCGGACGCTCCGCGTGGTGGCATCGGGCGCACCCGGCCGCGCTCCCGCTCCCAGCCCCTGGCGTTTCGGCCTGGGCCCGGTTCGTCGGACCGCGGCCGGAACGCCAACGTCAACCCCCGTTCCGGCCGCAATCCCCACCCCGGCGCCACCCGTGCCCGCCGCTTCGGCTCTTCCCCCCGCGCCACCCCCCACACCATCCGTCCCCTACAGCGCGGCAGCCGTCTCCCCGGCACCCATCCCCGCCCCGACCCCCACACCCACGCCTCCCCTCGAACCCTCCGTCTCCGCCCCCGCGTCCTCCAGTCCCGTCGTCCAGCGCTGCCTCGCCATCGTGGCCGAGAAGACCGGCTATCCCCCGGACATGCTCGACCTCGAGCTGGACCTCGAGGCCGACCTCGGTGTCGACACCGTGAAGCAGGCCGAGACCTTCGCCGCGGTGCGGGAGGAGTATGGGATCGAGCGCCAGGCGAACCTGAAGCTCCGCGACTTCCCGACCCTCCACCACGTGGTCCAGTACGTCTACGACAACCGGCCCGATCTCGAGCCCAGCAACGCGCCGGCTCCACCGGCCCCGGCCTCGGTGACCGCACCCCCGATCGCCCTGGCGCCGCCGTCCCCCGTGGCCCCGACCCCGCCCCCGGCGGCGCCGGCCGCCCCGTCGGCCGCAGCTCCTCCCCCTGCGGCGTCCATCGACCCCGTCGTCCAGAAAGTCCTGGAGATCGTCTCCGAGAAGACCGGCTACCCGCCCGACATGCTGGAGATGGACCTCGACCTCGAGGCCGACCTCGGTGTCGACACCGTGAAGCAGGCCGAGACCTTCGCCGCGGTGCGGGAGGAGTA
>JAJDNS010000224.1 GCA_022340585.1 Acidobacteriota bacterium | reverse complement strand
GGGTGAGCACGCCCGGGCCGTCGTCGCCCTCTCCGTCGCCACCGAGGCCCGGCCCGAAGCCCCCTACCTCTGGTACAACCTGGCCTGCGCCCGGGCTCGGACCGGGTCGCGCGGGTCGGCCCTCGACGCCCTGGAGAAGGCGGTGGCCCTGGGTTTGGCCAACCGTGAGCTCCTGGCCTCGGATGAGGATCTGAAGTCGCTGCGCGACGAGGCTCGCTTCCGGGCGTTGGTCGGGCCGCCTGGGGGGAACGAGTCGTCCCCCCGCTGAGGTCGCCCTAGCGCCCTCGCGCACTCCGGCGTGAGGGTCCGCGTCTCGCCAGGGCCCGCGGCCAACCGACAGCCGGTGTTCAGCATCCTGTACGGCGGCGTGGGGCACGAGACCGCGGGCCGGGAAGCGCTACTGAAGATGCCGCTCTTCTTCACCCTCCCCATCCTCGCAGCGAGGATGCTGGGGTGGAAAGCCGTCCCCGCCGGCTACGGCCGGCGCTTCCTCTTCTTCGTCGGCGTGGGTCTTCTCGTCGGTGCCTCGAGCCACCTCATGACCTTCGGCATCGGCAGTCAACCTCTCGGGAACGCAATCGCGCTCGCCCTCCACGACGTCGGCCTCTGGACCGCCGCCGGGCTGGTCATGGCCTGGAGGATCCAGCCGCCCAACGTCTGAGTCCCGACCTCGAGATCACTCCACCGCGGTCGGGGCCGGGGTCGCCTCTCCGCCCCGGGTCCGCAGGAACAGGACGTACGCGGCCACCGACAGGGCGAGGAAGACCACCGAGAACCACACCCCTTCCCACGGACCGGTGACGAAGATGTAGAGCCACAGCGCCAGCGACAGGAGCGCGGGGATCGGGTAGAGCCACATCACGAAGGGCTGGGGGATGTCCTTGCGGTAGCGGTGGAGCAGGATCACCGCCACGCATTGCCAGCTGAAGCGGAGCAGGATCTGGACCTGCATCAGCCAGCTCACGAGCTGTCCGAGGGTGAAGAAGCAGAACGGGAGCGACACCGCGCCCAGTACCAGGAGCGAGACGTGGGGGAAGTTCTTGGTGGGGTGCACGCGGGCGAAGACGTGGAAGAAGTCGCCGTCCCGGGCCGCGGCGAAGGGGATGCGCGAGTAGCCGAGGATCACCGCGTAGAGCGAGGACGCGGCCACGAAGAGGATGAGGCCGGTCATGACGTATCCCGCGATCCGGCCGACGGCGGGGTCGGAGAACGTCCGCTCGATGAAGATCGAGGCGACGGTGCGGGTCTCCTGGGCCTCCGGCCAGGGGATCATGCCGATGATCACCGTGGTCATGAGGATGTAGAGGGTGGCCACGACGACGATGGACAGGATGATCGACCGAGGCATGGTCCGGGTGGGATCCTTGATCTCCTCGCCGATGTTGCAGACCTGGTTGTAGCCTCCGTAGCTGTACATGGCCAGGATCGACGTGGCCCCGAGGGCCACGAAGAACTCCCGGTTGAACTGGAAGGCGTTCGGGGGAAAGTCGAAGGCCTGCTTCGGGGAGAAGTTGAACAGCCCGGCCACGATCACCCAGCCCACCGTGAGCAACACCACCGCGAGCATCACGACGGACAGGCGACCCACCGACTTGATGTCGCGGTACAGAAGCGCGGTCACCGCCACGCAAACGAGGGCGGCGATGACGTTGTGCTGGGCCGGGGACATGGACTCCCAGAAGAACCCGAGATAGTCCGCGAATCCGACCGCTCCCCCGGCGACGGACAGGGGGGCCACGAGGATGATCTGGAAGATGAAGAGGAACGCCATCAGGCGGCCCAGCCCGAAGGGCTTGAAGGCCTCGCGCAGGTAGAGGTACGGACCGCCGCTGCCGGGAAGCGCGGCGCCCAGCTGGGCGTAGACGAGGCCGTCGGCCAGGGCCAGGATCATCCCCGCCACCCAGGCGTAGATGATGTGGGGCCCCCCCATGGCCGCGATCATGAAGGGGATGGTCAGGAACGGGCCGACCCCCACCATGCCGATGATGTTGGTGGCGGTGGCCGGCAGCAGCCCCATGCTGCGCTCGAGACGGGGGGCTTCGGTCGTTCCTTCGCTCATGAGGGCATCACCTCCGCGACCAGCCGCTCCGCCAGATCGCGGCGGCCGACCAGTGGGTTCAGGGTCAGGGCTTCGACGGCCAGGTCCGCCGACCTTTCGAGGGCGGCCCGGACCGTCAGCCGCTCGTACTCCTTGACCCGCAGCAGCAGGTCGCGGGCGACCTCGGGGACCGGGGGGACGTTCACCGGATGGGGGCCGTCAGCGTTCACCACGCAGGGCACCTCCACCACGTCCTCGTCGAGGAGGTCACCGAGGTTTCCCTGGTTCGGCACGTCGAGGGGGATGACCGCACTGGTGTTGAAGTGGATCGCCCGGAGCACCGCGAGGGCGATGCGGTCGTAGCCGGTCGCTGCCGCGGACGCGGGAGGAGGCAGAGCCTCCTCCGAGCCCGACTCGATCTGCATGTAGCTCGCGTCCCGGGCGGCGAGGTAGTCGCCATAGAGCCGTGCGGGGTCGTCGGCGCCACTGGCCAGCGCCTGGAACAGCCCGGCGTTCAGCCGAGCGAGGGTGGTGCCGCGGCTCTCGCCGGCGCGGAGCAGGTTCTCGACGGCACGCTCGGTCTGGTAGTAGAAGTAGCCGTACTCGGTGGGAAGCAGCCTCAGCTCGGCCAGGAAGCCTGGGTCGAAGAGGTCGGTTCGATAGAGCCCGGCCAGGCGCTCGGGCGCGTCCCAGAGGGCCGCCATCTGTGGCCGTCCCCGGTGGTAGACCTCCCGCAGCCAGCCGAGGTGGTTCAGACCGAAGTAGTCGAAGTGGCACTCGGCCGAGGGCAGACCCAGCTCGCGGGTCACCTCCTCGAACAGCTCGGTGGGGGTGTCGCAGATCCCGATGATCTTCGCCCCGGTGGCGGCCTGCACGGCCTGGGTCACGATCCCCACCGGGTTGGCGAAGTTGACGACCCAGGCCTCGGGCGCCCGTCGCTCGACCACCCGGGCGTAGCGCACCATCTCCGGGATCGTCGCGAGGGCCATGGCGCAGCCGGCGAAGCCGGTGGTCTCCTGGCCGACCAGGCCCAGCTTGAGGGCCGCGGCCTCGTTGCGGGCCCGGGCGTCGATGCCCCCGACGCGGAAGCTCGTGAAGACGAAGTCCGCCCCCTCCACGCACTCCTCCACCGACTCGCGAGCCCGGACCCGCACCCCTTCGGCGAGGCGGTCGGCGAGAGGAGCGATCAGCCCCAGGCGCTCCTGGTCCGTGTCGAAGAGGGTCACCTCCTCGAGGGGCAGGTCGGACCCCGCGAGCCCGGCGGCCAGGAGGGGGGTCCGGACTCCGGCGCCGCCGATGACCGCGATCCTCACCGGCGCCTCCGGGCCCGGGGCAGCCCCGCGAGCCCTCCCGGCTTCCGGGTCGACAGCGCGCCGACCCGGTTTCCCTCCTTCAGGCAGGCCGCGGGCTCGGCGCCGCGGAGCAGCGTGGCGAGGAATCCCCCGTCGAAGGCGTCGCCGGCGCCGGTGGTGTCGACGACCTCGACCGGGGGCGCGGGCACGCTCACGTCGATCGAGTCGGCCACCCAGCGGCTGCCCCGCGGCCCCAGCTTCACGATGGCGTTGCGCGCGGCGCCGCGCCAGTGCTCGATCGCCCGCTCCAGGCGGCGGCACCGGGCGTAGAGAGGGGCCTCCTTCTCGTTGAGGAACACGTAGTCCAGGGCCGCGACGAGGCCCGCGAGACCCGGGTCCCGGGCCAGCCCCTCGTTCCAGCCAAAGTCCCACGACGTCGAGATCCCTCGCCGCCGGGCCGCGACCACCACCCTCTCCCAGCGGCGGCAGTCGCGCGGGTAGAAGGCGAAGTGGAGGTGGCGGGCACTCTCTCGACGCGCCGCGGCGGCGAAGCGCGACTCCAGGCGACCGTTGACGCCGTTGAAGGTCACGAAGCTGCGGTCGCGCTTCGTCGAGAGAGCGGCGGTGATGGCGTGGGGCTCGTTCGCCCGGCGGAGGTTGTGGACGTCGACCCCCTCGCGACGGAGGACGTCCGCCGCCCCGTCGCCCAGACCGCTGACGATGCGACACCGGGTCCCGAGGCGGGAGGCGGCGACCGCGGTGATCACCGCTCCCCCGCCGGGGCCCTGCCGGAAGCGATCGGTCTTGACCTCCTCGCCGAGCCGCGGAAGGCGGGGCAGGCCCAGGAACACCAGGTCCTCGAAGGCCTCGCCGACGGCGACCAGATCGACCGCCGCCACTACTTGCCCATGCTGTCGGGGAAGCCCTTGTAGTACCGGAAACCCTCGACGTACTTGCCGTCGACCTTCTCAAGGCCCTCCAGGGCCTGCTTCTCGTCCGCGGCCTGCTCCTCGGGGGTGCGGTCCGGGCCCTCGTACTTGTCCCACCCCGGCCCGAACTGGCTCACGTAGCGCGTCCGCGCCCGGGCCTTGGCCTCGGCGTAGTCCGAGATGTCCACCCAGGTGTTGATGGCCTCCTCGGGGCTGTCGTAGAACATGAACTCTGGAATCCGGTACGCCTTCAATCCCTCGTGGATGATCTGGCCTTCGAAGAGCAGCCGCCACATCGCGACCCGGGTCGCGTCGGCGGTCAGGTAGGCGGCGGCCCGGTGATCGCTCTTGTGCCAACGCCGGTAGGTGGGACCTGAGTCGAAGGCGAACAGGACGTCGGGACGGATCTTGCGGATGAGGCGCACGAGCTTGCCCACGACCTCCTTCTTGTCCTCGAACTCCAGGAGTCCGTCGTCGTAGCCCAGGTTGATGTATCGGTCCTCGGGGATCCCGACGTCGGCCAGAGCCGCGAGCTCCTCCTGGCGGCGGATCGTCGCCAGCTCGAAGCGGCTGAGATCGGGGTCTTGAGTCCCGACGTTGCCGGTGGTGATGAGGACGATCCAGATGTCGTTCCCGTTTGCCTTCAGCAGGGCCAGGGTCCCCTGGGACATCGAGTCGTCGTCCGGATGGGCTCCGACCAGCATGATGGTCTTGCCCTTCCACTCCTCGACCGGGATCTCCGGCTGGGCCACCGCCATCGTCGGCAGCACCAGCAGCGCGGCCGCGACGAGGCTCCGACACATCTTGTTCATTTCGGTCCTTCCTTTATCTTCGAAAGCTATCCGCGGAACTCGTGGGCGGCGGTGATGGCCGTCCGGATTCTCTCCCAGTCGATGTCGCCGGGAAGCGTGCAGTCGGCCCCCAGGATCTGTCGGTCCGCCCCCCGGGCGAGCACGCGGCCGACCTCCGCCCGGATCTCGTCGGGAGTGCCGTCGACGATGATGCCCTTCCGCTCGAGGCCACCCATGAACGGGCGTCCGAAGAACTCCGACGCCTGCTTCGGGGTCCACGCCTCCTCGCCCACGTGGAGGCTGCAGGTGACCACGTCACCGGGGTAGTCGCGGAACGGCGTGACGTCGTCGTAGGGCAGATCGTAGTCGCAGACGTGGAGGATGTTGAAGAGGGTCGTCTCATTGATCTCGTTCTGGACGATCAGGTCGAAGGGCTTCACGACCTCCTGGAAGAGCTCGGGGCGGGAGAAGCGCCCCGCCTCGCCGCCCTGGGTGCTGGCGTAGAAGCCGTCCACCCCGACCCGGGCGCACTCCCGGACGAAGACCAGCAGGCTCTCGGTGACGACCTCCAGGCCCTTCCGGACGGCCTCCGGGTCGGCTTCCATGTGCTCGATGGTGCGCTCCGGGCCCACCGAGTCCCGGGCGAGCATGAACGGGGAGTAGAGGGTGCAGACCACCAGGGCCTCTTCCCTCAGGGCCTTGACCAGCCCTTCCACGACCCCCACCTGGCCCGCGTAGTGCTCCTTGCCGTGGAGCGGCATCTTCGCCCAGTCCTCCGGCTTCTCGATCTCCGGATGGGCGGGAAAGCCGGCCTCGTACTGGATCTTCACGAAGTCCATCCCGGTGAAGCGGAAGTACTCCTTGTGCTTCTCGATGGCCGGCGGCCCGACGTGCTCGTCCTCGGAGAAGTGGATGAAGAACGCCGCGGGTACGTAGCTGGGCTCCTGGGTCTGGTCGATCAGGTCGAGGACGAGCTGACGCTTGCTCTTCGGCGTCTCCGTCCGGCAACCGTCGCGCCCGACGAGGGCAGGCAGGCCCGCCGCCACCGCTGCGCCGCCCGTGGTCTTCAGCGCATCACGTCGTCTCATGTCCGTTCTCCTGGCTCTCGGGTTCGGCAGACGCTATCCCCAGAAGCGCGCAGCGTCAACACGGCGCCGCTGCGGGTCTCGCCCGCGTCCTCGGGGCGGGCTCCAACGGCTTGCCATTTGGGTGGTTCGGGACTAAAGATCCCCCGTTCGCCTGAACCGAGGAGACGAGACATGGGTGACCTGAACGTGGGGATCGTGGGCCTGGGCTGGGTGGCCGGCGCGCACATCGAAACCTTCAAGAACGTCGAGGGGGCGAACGTCACCGCGGTGTGCTCCCGTCGCATGCACGATCCGGCCGCTCTGGAGCGCGGCTACGGGGTCCCCCTGAAAGCGTACAGCGAGTACGAGCAGATGCTCGCAGACGACACGATCGACATTGTCTCCATCTGCACCCCCCACCCCTTCCACCCCGAGCAGGCCATCGCCGCCGCCAAGGCCGGCAAGCACCTCGTCCTCGAGAAGCCCATCGCCCTCACCTTCGAGGACGCCCGGCGCACGAAGGCCGCCATCGACGAGTCCGGGGTCAAGACCTGCGTGTGCTTCGAGCTGCGCTTCAGCGCCCACTTCTCGCTGATCCGGGCGGTCCTGGAGCAGGGCCTCCTGGGGGACATCCACTACGGCGAGGTCGACTACTACCACGGCATCGGGCCCTGGTACGGCCAGTTCGGGTGGAACGTGAAGAAGGACATGGGCGGCAGCAGCCTCCTCACCGCGGGCTGCCATGCCCTCGACGGCCTGCTCATGGCCATGCCGGACCCGGTCGAGGAGGTCACGTCCTACGCCACCACCTCGAAGAGCCCCACCTTCGCTCCCTACGAGTACCCGACCACTACCACATCGATCCTCCGGTTTGCGAACGGCAAGGTCGGCAAGTGCGCGTCGGTCATCGATTGCTTCCAGCCCTACTACTTCCACATCCACCTCGTGGGCAGCGAGGGGAGCCTCCTGGACAACAAGTTCTACTCGGAGCAGCTTCCCGGGATGACCAAGCAACGCTGGAGCACGCTGGAGACCTCACTGGTCGACTCCGGCGACGTCTCCGACCATCCGTACCAGCCCCAGTTCCAGGCCCTGGTGGACGCCATCCGGAAGGGCACCCCGATGCCCCACACGGACCTCGAGACCGCCTACGAGACCCACCGGGTGGCCTACGCCGCGGACCTCTCCGTCGCCGAGGGACGCCCGGTCAAGCTGTCCGAGCTCCAGTAGCGGGAGAACGACGATGCCCACCGCGCTGGCCTTCATGGCCCACCCCGACGACGCCGAGTTCCTGTGCGCGGGGCTGCTCACCCTGCTGCGCCAGGTGGGCTGGGACGTCCACATGGCCACCATGACCCCCGGGGACCTGGGCTCCGCCACCCTCTCCTCCGAGGAGATCGCCCGGGTCCGCCGGGGGGAGGCCGCCGCGTCGGCCGCGCTTCTCGAGGCGTCCTACACCTGCCTGGAGTACCGGGACCTCACCGTCGTCTATGGAGAAGAGACCAAGCGGCCCGCCTCGGCCCTACTGCGCGAGGTCCGGCCCGATCTGCTCGTGACCCTCCACCCCTCGGACTACATGGAGGACCACACCGAGACCGCCCGCATCGTCCGCGAGGCGGCCTTCGCCTCCACGATCCGCAACTGGAAGATCACGCTCCCCGACGGCCGCGAGCTCCCCCCCTGCGACCACCTCCCGACCGTGCTCTACGCCGATCCGGTGGACAACGTCGACCATTTCGGCGCGCGCGTCACCCCCACCTACGTCGTCGACATCACCGACGTGATCGACTTCAAGGAGCAGATGCTGGCCTGCCACGACAGCCAGCGGGCCTGGCTCCGCGAGCAGCACGGCGAGGACGAGTACCTGCTCTGGATGCGACGGACGGCCCGGGACCGGGCCCGCGACTTCGGCAAGAAGAGGGTGAAGTACGCCGAGGGCTTCACCCAGCACCGGGGCAACGCCTTCCCCCGGGAGGACCCCCTCACCCCGGTCCTCGGCAAGAGACGCGTGAAGACTCTGCGTGAGAAGTGAGGAGGACCCCATGGCGTTCGAGTACCCGCTCGCCCAGTTCATCCCCTTCCGGGACGCGGCCGCCTGCGCCCGGGCCCGAGCGATCCGGCGCTCCGACCTGTGCACCCACTCCAACCCGGACTTCAGGATCGCCATCATCGACGACCCGGTGGAGTTCTACAGCCGCTTCGCCATCGACATCGTGACCCGCATCAGCGAGGCCGGGAAGACGGGACGGAGGTGCGTCCTGATCCTCCCGGTGGGACCCGTCCCCCAGTACGCCGTGGCGGCCGAGATGATCAACCGCCTCGGCATCAGCTGCCGGCACCTGGTGACCTACAACATGGACGAGTACGCCGACGCCGACGGCAAGACGGCTCCCGCGGACTGGAAGGGGTCGTTCGCCACCGCCATGCGCCAGTCCTTCTTCCTGCGGATCCGGGAGGAGCTGCGTCCTCCCGAGGAGAGCATCCACTTCCCCACTCACGAGAACATCGGCGACTACCACAAGATGATCGAGGACGACGGCGGGGCCGACTGCTGCTACGGCGGCATCGGCTGGTGTGGCCACATCGCGTTCTGGGAGTCTCACCTGGGCCTGGAGTTCGACGACGACCTGGCCGCCTACAAGCAGGCCCCCGGCCGGGTCGTCGAGCTCAACCCCATGACCATCATGCAGAACGCGCTGCACTCCTTCGGGGGCGACTGGTCGTGGGTCCCCCCCAAGGCCGCCTCCATCGGACCGAAGGAGATCCTCGGGGCCCGGGACCGGAGCTTCTGGCTCGACGGCGACCTGGGCGGCGGCGTCTCGTGGCAACGCTTCATCGCCCGCCTCGTGGCCCACGGCCCGGTCAACACCCTGGTCCCCGGCTCCATCCTCCAGGAGACGAACTGCAGCTACACCTTCCTCGGCGGCGTCGCCGACGACGTCGAGATCGACATGTCCTGAAGGGGTCACCTGAAGGGGTCAGGTCGTGAATGTTGAATGACGTCCTCTGGAGAGGACATTTCCCAGGGCCCCGGGGGCGAGACATGAGCAGCAGCGGCGATGCTGAGCGCTTTTCCGAGGGGTTGCGCCAGTCCACCCTGGCGTGGTTCGACGTCCTGACGATCTACATCGGCCAGAAGCTCGGCTTCTACGAGGCGCTCCACGCGGCCGGCCCCGGGGCGGCCGGCACGGGTGCGGTGATGCGCCCGGACATCCTCCAACGCTATGCCCGGGAGGCCGGCTTCTCGGCGGTCGAGACCCTCCCGGTCGCCCACGAGGGCTGGGCCTTCTACCGCCTGCTCTGAGCTGCTGTCGCTGCACCTTCCTCGGCGGCGTCGAGAGGGAAGGTTGCCGGAGGGTGACCGACCAGGTTCACCACGTGGGCGTGTCGCGCCAGCCACGGAAGGGCCCGAGCTCGAGGGTCCAGCCGGTCGAGGAGTCCTCGTCTCGGACCGCCGTCAGGTTCGTGAGCGAGTGGAGCTTCGCGAGCAGCTGGTCGTGGGGCAACGCGTGAAGAGGCGGTTGCCCGAGATCGGGCACCGGCCACAGCCGGAGCGTGCGGTCGTCACCCGACGAGGCGATCCAGCGTCCGTCGGGAGAGAAGGCGACCGCGGAAACCGGTCCCTCGTGCCCCGGGAGCAGGTGGGGCGGCCCCCCGCTGCCGACCCGGTTCACGCTCACGAGGCCATCGGTGTGGCCAAGGACCACGGCCGTCCCCGCGGCATCCAGGGCGGGGGCGGCCGAAACGGGCGGGAGATCCTGCGGTGACTGAGCCGGCTCGCCCAGCTCGCCCGACCTCGGGTCCAGCGTCCGCACCGAGGAGACGGGGCCCGGTGGGCTGAAGCTGACGAGCTGGGCGACGGCACCGTTGGCGCTCACGATCATGTTCGCGTGGCTGGCGCCGTCGGGCGGAACGAGGAGCTCCTGTGATCCGTTCTCCAGGTCCCAGCGGCGCACTCCGCCGTGTCCGGCCGAAAGCAGCGTTCGATCGTCCACGAAGTGCAGGGCGAAGATGGCACCTTCCAGGCCGGTCCGCGGCGCGCCCTGCTCCATGGAAGGCTCGGGCAGGGGAAAGCGGCTCAGCCGGCCTGTCTCCAGATCCCAGACATAGAGGGCCTTCTCGCTCCCGAAGGACGGGGCTCCCGCCACCCAACGGCCGCTCGGCGACACGGCCGCCGCGGTGAGCTCCTTGTCACCCTGGACACCCTCGAGCCGGCGGGCCGGTGAACCGTCCATCGGGACGACGAAGACCCGGCCGACGACGCCCACGCCGAAGACGTAGCGGCCATTGGGCTCGAAGACCAGCCGGCTCAGGGCTCCGCCCCCCGGGAGCTTCACCGTGCGCACCTCGCGCGCCCCGCTTCCCGGGAGTGGCCAGATCCGGACCTCGTCCTCCTCCCAACAAGTGGCGAGGAGCCGACCATCGGGGCTGAAGGCGAGAGGCCGTGCGAAGGGGCCGCGGTACCCGTCCACCACGACGGGGTGCGCCTCGTCGAGGGGCCAGAAGGTCAGCCGGCCCATGTCGTGTGTCGAGACGACCAACCACCGCCCGGTCGGATCGAACGCCTCGTTGGCCGCCCTCCACGAGGCGTTCCGCCGGAACCGCACAGGCCGAGCCTCGACCCACGCCCGCGTGTCCCAGACCCGGGCCTCCTTGTTCAGCCAAGTGTCCGCGAGGAGCCAGCGTCCCGAGGGACTGGGCCAGGTGATCTCGGGTGCATGCGGGGGTCGAAAGAGAACGAGGGGACGGCCCGCGTCGGCCGCCCAGAGGTGGACCTCGCCTCCCCGGTCCCGGGAGAAGAAGCCACGGCCACCACCGAAGCGTCCCAGTTGCTCGACGTCCGCCGGGTGGCGATCGAGCCGCACGCCTCGGGCCGCTTCTCCACCGGGCAGGGGCCGCCTGCGGATCTCCCGCCCCTTCGCGTACAGCCAGGCTTGCCCCCCGGGCTCGAAGATGCTCGCGGCGAGGCCCCCCAGGGTGGCGGTCTCGATGCGGGCCAGGGTCTCGGGCTCGCCGTCAGGCAGACGCCAGGACCGGAGGAGTCGTGTGCGTTTCTCTTCGTCTATCGTCTCCGCAAGCAGTCGCCCCGTGTCGACGCTCCAGAGGGAGGGGCCACCGAAGCCGACCGTCCGCAGCCGCTCTCCGCCGGGGAGCGACCAGACGTGGACGCGATCCGTCGGCCCGCCCAGCCCCGTGACGAGCAGCTGGTCGGAGGCCCAGCGGGCCCTGTTCGATCCCAGCTCGCTCATCTTGTGCCCGCCGAGGCGCACGGGGCCCGTCCCATCGTCCGTCCACACACCCACTTCCTCGCCGTGACCAGCCGCGGCCAGCCGCCGGCCGTCCGGGCTGAACGTCGGGATCCGGACCCACACCCCTTGCGGGTCGAGCTCCCGGGCGGGCGGCCCCTCCGCAAGCGCGCGGAGAGCGAGCCGGCGTCCCTCGGAAGTGTCGTCCAGTTCGACGCTGGCCGTGACGTAGGCCAGGGCCTCGGTGGGATCGCCTTCCATGGCGACCTGGGCCAGGGCCAGAAGCTTGCTGGCCTCGGCGCGTCGTGCCTGGTCTTCCGCGACCCCGCGGGCTCTCACCGCCTGGTGGCGCGACACGCCGATCGCGACCACGAACCCGGCGAGCAGGACAAAAACCCCGGCCACCACCCGCCGGTTCCGCCTGCGCGTGCGCTCGGTGTGATCCCCCATGGCCTTTGCGAAGTCCTCCTCGATCTCGGAGAGGCTCCCCGCGTACCTCTCCCTCCAGACCTGGAACTCACGCCACGCGCTCCCCGTCCACAGCAGGTCGTCGGGCCGGTCCCGCTCCTGCCACCGCCGCGCCGCCTGACGCAGGTCGTCGCGCATCTTCGCGCCTTCCACGTCCTGCGCCTGCCACCGCACGAGACGCGGCCACGCCGTCAGCAGCGACTCGTGTACGATCTCGACCTGCTGGGCGTTCTCTCGCTCTTCGGTCGCCTCCGCCCCATAGGACGTGAGCAGTCGCGCGTCGATGAGGGCGTCGAGGATCTCGGCCGCCGTCGTCCGCTCGCTGCCCTCGGGGAACACCGAGAGGAGCTCCGCCCGTTCCCGCACCGCCCGCGTCCCCTCCCCCGTGACCAGGTTCCGGAACAGCTCCCTGACGACGGGGGCACGCCCGGTCCCGATCCGCTCCAGGGCCAGCTCGGCGTGCTGGGCCAGCGCTCCCCCCACTCCCCCGATCACCTCGTAGGCCTCTCGGGTGAGGGTGCCCTGTGTCTTGTCCCGCCGCTCCCACAACTGCTCCGCCGCGAAGGCCACGAGAGGCAGCACCCCCCGCTCCCCCTCCACCTCCGAGAGCATCTGGTTGACGAGCTCCTCGTCCTCGAACCGGTACCCGCACTTCAGCGCCGGCTGCACGATCGCCCGCCTCAGGGCCGCCCCCGTGGGAGGACCCAGAAGCGTCAGCTCCGAGAGAATCGGGCTGAGCGCCTCATGGGTGTGGCACCGGATCAGGAAGTCGTCCCGCAGGCTCAGGAGCACGTGAAGGTCCGCGTCCACCGCCAGACGCCCCAGCAGCGTGGCGAAGGCCTCCTGCACGTCCGCGGGATTCAGTGTGAACAGCTCCTCGAACTGGTCCACCACCAGAAGTGCGTGCTTCGTGCGTCTCCGCCAGCGCGAGACTGCCGAG
>JAJDNS010000084.1 GCA_022340585.1 Acidobacteriota bacterium | reverse complement strand
CCGAACCTCACCCTCGTCCAGAGCTGGTTCGCCGAGTTCCGGAGCCAGGCGGGCGTCCCCGAGAGCTGAGCCCTCCCGGCAGGTAGAATGCGGACGGCCGCTTCGGCGGAGGGAGTGCGATGAAAGACCTCGTCCTGACGCTCATCGGGCCGGACCGCCCGGGCCTCGTGGAGTCCCTGGCGAAGCGGGTGGCCGACCACGGCGGCAACTGGCTGGAGAGCCGCATGGCGCGGCTGGGCGGGCAGTTCGCCGGGATCCTCCGCATCGAGGTGCCGGGGGACCGGGTCGAGGCGCTGCACGCCGCGCTGGCCGAGCTGGAGGCCGAGGGACTGCGGGTGGTGGCCGAGAGCGGGGCCCGCCCCGCCGACGCCGACCTGCAGGCGATGGAGCTGGAGCTGCTCGGGCAGGACCACCCCGGGATCGTCCGCAAGGTCTCGGAGATGCTCCTGGGGCATGGCGTGAACATCGCGGAGCTGACCACCGATACCGTCAGCGCGCCGATGGCGGGGGGACTGCTCTTCAGCGCGAAGGCCCGGCTTCACGTGCCCGCGGGGACCGACACCGACCGGCTGCGGCGCGACCTCGAGAAGATCGCCGACGACCTCATGGTGGACCTGAGGCTCGTGCAAGCGGTGATCGGCGCCCGGGCCCGGAGCTGAGGCGGGGGAGGCGGCCCCGGACGCGACCGGGTCCTGGTCCTGGATGACCCCCGGAAGGGCTTCCCGCCGCCGGGACAACGCCCCGTCGCCGAGTCGCGCGCCTCAGGGGGCGAGGATCTCGGCGAGCGCGTGCCCCGACGACCCGCTCGGGGTCTCGATCCCGAGAAGGGTCGTGAGCGTGGGAGCGAGGTCGTTGAGCACCACGCTCTCGTCGTAGCGCCCGGGTCGAATGCCAGGGCCCATCAAGATCAACGGGATGTGGGTGTCGTAGGAGTAGGTTGTCCCGTGCGTCGTCCCCGAGGGACTCGCCATCCAGTAGGGCTCGAGGAGCAGCTCGACATCACCGGAGCGCTCCCGGTGGAAGGACAAGAGCACCCGGCGGCTCCACGGGTCGGGAGGGACACGGCCCTCGATGAGCTGGTCTCGCGTGTAGGCCCGCCAGGTGGGGGGAACCGCCTCCAGCCCCGCCGCCAGGACACGCTGCACCTTCGCTGGGTCGACGCCTTTCTCCGCGATGAGGTCCCGGCTCAGGTACAGCGCGCTCCCCGCGCGCCCCTCGAGCCAGGCGCCCGGTCCGAACGCTGCCTCGAGCGTCGCCATGGCCGACCCCTCCAGGGCCGGGCGGGAGAAGCGCCCCCCCGGCATTTTCCACTCCTTCATCTGCTCGGGTACGGGCGCGACACCGTGGTCGGCGGTCAGGATCACGAGAGTGTTCTCCAGCCCCACCTGGCGGTCGATCGCCTCGAGGAGCCGCCCGATCGCCCGGTCGGTGCGGAGCGTGATGTCGTGGACGTGGGCGGAGTGCGGTCCCCGGCCGTGCCCCACCGCGTCGTTGCAGGAGAAGCTGAAGGCCAGGATGTCCGTGGTCTCGTGGGTGCCGAGGCTCTCGTTCTCCAGGGCCGCCTCGGCCAGGGAGACGAGAAGGTCGTTTCCGAAGGCGCTGTTGTACAGGGCCCCGTAGTATTCGGGCCCGGCGGTGGCGGGCATCGTCTCCAGGAGCGCCCCCGGCGTCCCGTCCTCGCTCATCGTCCGCCACTCGCGGCCCAGCCAGGCGTCGGCGGGGCGCGCCGCGTTGAAGGCTTCGACCCAGTCGGGGAGCGCGTCCGTGTACCAGGTGCTGGTGACGAACGCCCCGCTCTGGTTGTCCCACCAGAGGGCGACATCCGCCATCCGACCGCCCATGAGGATGGCGGCGCGGTCCTTGAACGACACGCTGACGACGCGGGAGTCGGGGTGGGCCATCTTCAGCTCGTCCCCGACGGTGCTGACCATCAGGCGGTGAGGCGAGGAGCCGGTCGCCTCGGCCGCCCCGAGTCGCGCGGTGGCCGGGTCCTCGACGCTCGTCACGTTCCGCTTCTCGGCGCGGTCGTACCAGTCGTTGCCGATGATGCCGCTGATCGACGGCGGCGCCCCGGTCAGCATGGCCGAGTGCCCGACGGCGGTGACCGTGGGGTAGTGGTCGAGGTGGGCGTTGGTGAAGACCGCGCCTTCCTCCATCAGCGTCTTCAACCCGCCGGTGAATCCCGAGGCGAAGCGCGGCAGGTAGTCGTAGCGTCCCTGGTCGATGGCGATGAGGACGATGAGGCGCGGGACCTCACTCTGGGTCGTTGCGGTGGCGGCGGGCGTCGGTGCCGCCCACAGGGTTGCTGCCGCCACCAGGGCGGCGGTCAGGTTCGTCCGGATGCTCATCGATCCTCCAGCAGTGTCGTTCACCAGGGGCCCTTCAAACGACCTAGTATACGTCGCCGTGCCACCCGCGGTCTGCGGGCGTCGGCCGTCGCTTCCCCCCTGCACCGGGCGGCGAGGCACCGGCAGCCCCTCGTCGCCGGGCGGGGCGACGTGGCCTGAAGCCGCTGGTCTAGAATCGGACCCCACAGGAGGCGCGCATGAACCGCAGGGCCTTTCTCCAGGGTGCCGGGGGCGGGTCGGTGGCCGTCCTGCTCGGCGCGCGGACCGACGCCACGCCAGCGGGCGACGAGCGGGGTCCGTTTCTCGACCAGGAGCAGCTGCGCGATCGCAACTCCAACCGCTCCACCGTGGCCTGCCAGGGCGGCATCGTCTGCACCAGCCAGCCCCTCGCGTCGATGGCGGGGGTCGACGTGCTCAAGGCCGGAGGCAACTGCGTCGACGCGGCGATCGCCGCCAACGCGGTTCTCGGGGTCACCGAGCCCGCCAGCTGCGGCATCGGTGGCGACCTGTTCGCCATCCTCTGGCACGAGAAGGAGGGCCGGCTCTTCGGCCTCAACGCCAGCGGGCGGGCGCCCTATGCCTGGTCTCTCGACGAGGCCCGGGAGCTCGGGCTCGAGAGCATCCCGGGGCACAGCCCCCTGGCCTGGAGCGTGCCGGGATGCGTGAGCGGCTGGGAGGCCCTGTCCGGCCGCTTCGGCGCGCTGCCCCTCGGACGGTGCCTCGAGCCTGCGATCCACTACGCGAGCGCGGGCTTCCCGGTCTCACCGATCATCGCCGGCCACTTCGGCTGGGTGGACGAGGACTCCCCCAGCCTGGCCGCGGTCTACCACCCCGGCGGACAGGTCCCGGGCTTCGGCGACATCTTCGAGAACCCCGCCCTCGCCGATTCCTACCGTGCCATCGCGAGCGGGGGCGCCGGCGCTTTCTACGAGGGCGAGATCGCCGAGCGCATCGTCGCGAAGTCGAAGGAGCTGGGTGGCTACATGGCTCTCCGGGACCTGGCCGATCACGAGGCCACCTGGGTGGACCCGGTGAGCGCCAGCTACCGGGGCTGGGACGTCTGGGAGATCCCGCCCAACGGCCAGGGGATCGCCGCGCTCCAGATCCTCAACCTCCTCGAGCACTTCGACATCGGGTCGCTCGAGGCGAACTCCGCCGAGCACCTGCACCTCTTCGTCGAGGCGAAGAAGCTGGCCTTCGAGGACCGGGCCCAGTACTACGCCGACCCGGAGTTCGCCGACGTGCCGGTGGACTGGCTCATCTCGAAGGAGTACGCCGCCGAGCGGGTGAAGCTCATCGACCCCCGAAAGGCCCGCACCCACGTGACCCACGGAGACCCTTCCCTCGATTCGGACACGGTCTACCTCACCGCTGCCGACGGCGAGGGCAACATGATCTCGTTCATCCAGAGCAACTACGACGCGTTCGGCTCCGGCATCTGCCCCGACGGCGTGGGCTTCCCGATCCAGAACCGCGGCCAGGCCTTCTCCCTCGATCCGAAGCACCGCAACCGTCTGGAGCCCCACAAGCGGCCGTTCCACACGATCATCCCGGCCTTCCTGACCCGAGAGGGGCGGCCGGTGATGTCGTTCGGGGTGATGGGCGGGGACTTCCAGCCCCAGGGCCACGCCCAGGTGCTGATGAACATGATCGACTTCGGGATGTCGCCACAGCAGGCCGGCGACCAGCCCCGCCTCCGCCACTACGGCAGCTCGGTGCCGTGGGGCGCCCAGTCGACCGACGGCGGCTCCCTCCTCTTCGAGCGGCGGTTTCCCGATGCGGTGAAGGCCCGTCTCCAGGAGATGGGGCACCGGGTGGAGGACCGCCGCCTCTACTCCCACGGCGGCTACCAGGCGATCTGGCGCCGCGACGATCCCCGCGTCTACTTCGGCGCCTCCGACCCCCGCAAGGACGGCTCCGCCATCGGCTACTAGAAGGCGAAGCGGGCTTCGAGGGTCAGGCGCCGGCCGTCGGTGTAGAGACGTGGTCGCCGAGAGCGAAGGCTGGAACTCGAGATATCCCTCGGCGAGACCGACCACGGCGCCCCGGGCATCTCACCGTCGCAGCGCGCCCGCCCGTGGGCGAACAGGCGCAGGTCGTCCGTGAGCCAGAGGTCGAGGCCGAGCTGCGCCTCACCGACGAAGTCCCCGCTGCGATCGCCCGGGTCGACTCCTCCCACCGTGAAGCGCCCGAATCCTCCCTCGAGCCAGGGCCGCCGGGGCTTCCTGTCGACCCCCCCGGCCGTCAGGAAGCCCTCCGCCTCGAAGCCAGGCCTGGTACCGCGCCGTGAGCTCCCGCTCGTAGCTGGCCGGGATGTCGGTCCAGGTCCCCGGGTTCTTCGTCTCGTTCTTCCCCAGCAGCCGGCCGGAGAACCAGGACTCGACGATCGAGTTCTCGTTGACCATCTCCACGATGGCCACCGCCGGCTCGTTCCGGTACTCGGCGCCGGTGTAGGGGTTGCGGTGGGTGAGGAGCCGGCGGGCGTAGTCCTTCTGAAGCTCGATCAGGCGCTCGTCGAAGTGGGTCAGGTCGACCTGCTCGGGGTCGAGGGCGCGGGTGTCGGAGCGCGAGGCGTCGAGGATCCCGCCGGGGGCGGGGCGATCGAAGTAGTGGAAGCGGACACCGTTGAGCCCGTGCCGTGCGAGGATCGCGGCGAGGCGAGGCGCGTCCTTCTTCAGGGGCAGGCCGCCGGCCGCCGAGAGGTTGATGCCC
>JAJDNS010000199.1 GCA_022340585.1 Acidobacteriota bacterium | reverse complement strand
TCCCGATTCGCGCGCGGGCTCCTGGGGCGCCGCGCTGCTCGATCCCCAGGGGGCCACCTTCTTCGCGTTGCTGTTGCTCCTCGGCGTTGGCCTCGCGAACTTCGGCGCCACCGTCTTCCGGTCTCGCTCGGCCTGGCTGGCTCTCGACCTCGGTTTCCTTCTCGCCGCAGCGTGGCTCGCCTGGCGGTGGGCCGCTCCGCTCTACCGACTGCAACTCTTCGGGCAACCCTGGGCCCCCATGGCGGGCTGGGCCCTGCTGCTCCCCCTGGTCCCCGTCGCCGCCGGGCTCTTCCTGGCCAGCGCGGCCCAGGTCGTCCTCGGGCGGACGGACCTCCGTCGAGCCCATCGGGCCCTGTCCCTGGTGTTCTGGGCCGTCATCTTCGCCTCTCTCGGCGCCGCCGGCCTGCGCCTGGCCTGGGCCTGGGCCGCCACCCCGGCCGACCTGGAGCAGTACGTCAGCGGGGCGTGCGACCCCTCGGGACGATGGCTCTACACGGAGGGTCTGTCTCGCCGAGGAGGCGGGGCCGCGTTCTTGATCGACACCGGGGAGAACCGCTACGTCCCCCTGGGCCTCGACCGCCTCGGGGAGCGCCGGCTCCTGGGCATGACCTTCGCCGCCGACGGACGCTCCGGGGTCCTTCTCGTCGACGGGCCGGACTTCGCGGGGATTCTCTCGGTGGAGCTGGGAGGCGACGAGCCCCGCTTCACCGGCGGAGAGCTGGAGAAGAGCCCGCGGCCGGACTTCGGCACGAAGCTCGCCCTGTCTCCCACCGGGGCCTACGTCCTCCTCGCCCACGAGCACGGGGCGTCGCTCTTCGCGGCTCCCTCCGGCCGGCGCGTCGCCACCGCCACCATCCCGCCGGGGTGGCGTCCGGCGGCCGGGCGCCTGGTCGAGGAGTCGGTGGGCCGGGTCTGGCTCGTTCCCTCCGTCGGGGTCCCAGCTCCGTCGGCGGTCGCGGAGATGCGCGTTCTGGAGGTCGCCCCCGACCGGGAGCCCCGGATGAGATCGGTCCCGCTCGCGGTCGCCGTGAACCCCGCGCACGCCTGGCCTGACCTGGTCCACCCGGACGCCGCGGGCCGCCGGGTCCTGACCCGCGACGGGGGACTGCGGCTGCGGGAAGGGGCGACCGGTGCGCTCGTCGCCACGCTCGTCGAAGGTCACACCGCGTCGCCGGCCCCCTACTTCGGGAGGTCTCCAGACGGCTTCTTCCTCACCGACGGACGGATCGTCGTCGGCGAGACCGCAGGCGCCCGGACCGTCCTGCGCGTCTTCGACCGGGACGGAGCCCCTCTGGACGAGATCTCCCTGGACCGCGTCCCCGCGGGCCTCGTCGTCGGCCCCGAGGTGGCCCCGGGGCGAGTCGCGGTCCGGTTCACCTCCGGGGATGGCCCGGAGACCGTCGTCATCGATCTCGCCGAGGGACGCGTGGTCGAGACGCTCACCGCCCAGCCGCTCCCCGATTTCTGGTGGCTCGGCGCGCCGCGGTTATCGTCGATGTCCGTCCACTTCTTCGTGCGCTCCGGGGACGGCGCCATCGTGCGGCGGGACTTCGCCACCGGAGAGCAGCGCGTCGTCGCCGGCCCCGGAGCTCCGGCCGGGGAGCGGCTTGATCTCCGCTGACTCCTCGCGCAATTGAAGGAGAGGACCCGATGTTGAATGGCTTTGTCGTGCTCTCACTGCTGGCCGCCGCCGGCCAGTCTGGCGCGGTCTCTGACCAGTCGACCTACACCCCCGAGCAGCTCGCGGTCGGAGCGGTCCGCGAGATCATCAGCGCGCAGGCGGTGCGCAGGCAGTCGTCTCCCGAGGAGGGCTACGCCTGCAGCCTCGAGCCGCTGGTCGAAGCCGATCTCCTGGCGGATGTCTGGCTCGCCGGCAAGAGGCTCGAGGGGTACGCCTTCGAGCTCTGGTGCGACACGAGGGACGCGCCGCAGACGACCTTCCGCGCCTCCGCCGTGCCCATGGAGAAGGAGAAGGGCTCGGAGCTGACCGTCTGCGCCGACGAGACGAACGTGCCCCGCACGATCGAGGGCAGCGTGGCCGAGTGCTTCGAGAAGGGAGCGCCACCTGGGCGGTAGCCTGGCGGCCTCCCGGTCTTCAGGCCTCGCCGTTCTCCAGGGCCTGGATCATGACGTCGAGGGCGCGATCCGAGGCCTCCTCGAGGAGCGTGGCGAGAGGCGCCGTCTCCAGGCGAAATGCGGCCTGGAGGGCGTCCACGAGGCGCGGGCCGTCGCCGGCCACGAGGACCGGCGGGCGTCTCCCCCCGCGGACCAGCAGGTGGGAGGCGGCGAGACGGGCCACCCGGCCGTTGCCGTCGTCGAAGGGCAGGATCTCGACGATGCGCGCCATGGCGAGCGCCGCGGCCTGCTCCGGGCGGAGGTCCTGTCCGCTCCGGGCTCCAAGCCAGGTCTCGAGGAGGGCCAGCCGGCTCTCGACGAGCTCGGGGGGAGCCGGCGGGGACCTCTCTCTCTCTCGAGGAGCGCGCCGGAAGCCGAGCGGACCTTCGAGCGCCGTGTGCCAGGCGAGGAGCCCGGAGACGGTCAGAGGTGCCTGGGGCGGCACCGCCGCCCGGGCCCGACGGAGAGCAAGGATGGCCTCCGGCCCCGCCCCGCTGAGGCGCGATCCCCGGACCTCCGGCCAGTCGAAGCGGAAGCCGGCGAGCTCGAGGCTGCCCAGAAGCTGCGCGTCCTCGACGACGTCCTTCAGGGGGGCGTCGTCGGGCACCCGCCCGCGCTCCTCCAGCAACGCGGAGAGGTGTCGCTCCCGCACCCCCGCTGCCGGGCGGAGACGAAGTCCTCTCCCCTCCCCCATGGGGAGATTCTAGGACAGACCCCGGGAGTGGACCGCGGACGTGCGATCTGACTAAGATGGGAGCGGGGTCCTCCTACAGGAGCGTGTGGTGATGCCGAAGTCGGCGGTGACTCTTCTGACCGCGCTGGCCCTTGTCGTTCCCGGGCTGGCCCAGGGCGATGACGACGAGAAGGGCGACAAGCCCGGCTTGTACCTGCGCGCGACACCGAGATTCTCCTTCTCGCCCGCGACCATCCTCTTCACCGCGGAGCTCAAGGGAGGGGACGACGTCGAGGAGCTCTACTGCCCGGAGGTGGAGTGGGAGTGGGGCGACGGCGGGAAGAGCGTCTCCGAGGGGGACTGCGACCCCTGGGAGCCCGGCATGAAGATCGACCGCCGCTACACCGGCCGCCACGAGTACAGCCGGGCCGGGCGCTATCGGGTCCGGGTGAGCCTCGGCCACGCGGGGAAGAGGATCATGTCCCAGACCATGACGATCGACGTCCGCCCCGGAGTCGGCGACCCCACCATGCAGTACTGACCTCCGCGCGCCGCCAGGCGCGGTGGTGGGGAGACCAGGGCACTAGCCGCCCGCCGACATGCTCTCCAGGAACTCCTTGTTGTTCTTGCTCTTGGAGAGCCGCTCGATCAGCAGCTCCATCGCCTCGACCGGGGACAGCGCCGAGAGCACCTTGCGGAGAATCCACGCGCGGTTGAGCTCCTCCGGAGGAACGAGCAGCTCCTCCTTCCGCGTTCCCGAGCGGTTGATGTCGAGCGAGGGGAAGATCCTCTTGTCGGTGAGCTTGCGGTCGAGGACGATCTCGGCGTTGCCGGTGCCCTTGAACTCCTCGAAGATGACCTCGTCCATCCGCGATCCGGTCTCCACCAGGGCCGTGGCGATGATGGTGAGGCTCCCGCCCTCCTCCACGTTGCGGGCCGCCCCGAAGAAGCGCTTGGGCCGCTGGAGGGCGTTGGAGTCGACGCCGCCGGAGAGGACCTTGCCCGACGGCGGCACGATCGTGTTGTAGGCGCGGGCGAGACGGGTGATCGAGTCGAGGAGGATCACCACGTCCTTCTTGTGCTCGACCAGCCTCTTGGCCTTCTCCAGCACCATCTCCGCGACCTGGACGTGTCGGTCGGCGGGCTCGTCGAAGGTCGAGGAGATGACCTCGCCGTGCACCGAGCGCTGCATGTCGGTGACCTCCTCCGGCCGCTCGTCGATCAGCAGCACGATGAGGACGATCTCCGGGTGGTTGGTGGTCACGGCGTTGGCGATGGCCTGGAGGATCATCGTCTTGCCCGTGCGGGGAGCGGCGACGATGAGCGCCCGCTGGCCCTTGCCCAGCGGGTTCAGGAGATCCATGACCCGCGTCGTCAGCTGGTCCGGCGTCGTCTCGAGGCGGATCCGCTCCTCCGGATAGAGCGGGGTCAGGTTGTCGAAGAAGATCTTCTCCTTCGCCCGGTCCGGCGGCTCGAAGTTGACCGCGTCGACCTTGATGAGGGCGAAGTAGCGCTCGTCCTCCTTGGGCGGTCGGATCTGTCCGCTGATGGTGTCGCCGGTGCGGAGGTCGAACTTCCGTATCTGCGAGGGAGAGACGTAGATGTCGTCCGGCCCCGGGAGATAGCAGTACTCGGGGGCCCGGAGAAAGCCGAACCCGTCGGGGAGGATCTCGAGAACGCCCTCCGAGAAGATCAACCCTTCCTGCTCGGCCTGGGCGCGCAGGATCTGGAAGACCAGCTCCTGCTTCTTCATCGACGGCGCCCCGGGGATATCGAGCTCCTTCGCCACCTTGACGAGCTTCTGGATGCTCATCTCCTTGAGGACCGCGAGATCGAGGCGGTTGGGCTCGGCCGCCTTCGCGAGAGCATCCTCGGGCGTCGGCTCGACGGCGACCGCTTCGGGCACCTCGTCCGCTTCTCCCGTGATCTCCGGCGCGGTCGGGGTCTCCGCGTCGGGTGCGGTCTCCCCCTCGGCCGCCGTCACCTCGACGTCGGGCGCTTCGGCCTCCGCGGTGGCCACCGAGGACTCCGCCTCGGTCTCGGCGGGACCTTCCTGCTCGGGCTTCGCTTCGGGGGGTCGGGCTCCCCTGCGCGGCGAGTCGCCGCGCGCGCTACGGCCGCGTCGCGGGCCCCCGTTCTTGGGCCGGGTCGAGGCCGAATCGTCTTGGCTCATACACGTTACCGATTGGAGAAGAGACGAGACTGGGGAGGGCAGGCTCGAGGCCCGCTCAACTGGGTCGGATGCCAGAACGATAGGCGAGGAGACTCGCGCCTGTCAACACCCCTTCGACGGCCCGCCCCCGCCGCGCTTCACTGGGGACCGGGGTCGCCGGTCGCCGGCGGAGCGGGCGCAGCGGGGAGGTCCACCCTCCGAACGGGGGGGGGAGGCAACGTCCGGGCCAGGGCTTCGGCCCGAGTCCCCACGTCCCGCGCCGTCGTCAGCGCCTGGGCGACGTCCCCGCCCTCGAACGCGGCCGTCGCCTCCTTCCAGCTGGCGCCCAGGGACTGCAGCTCGCTCCGGGCCGTCTCGAGTCTCCCGTCGTCCGGGCCGGTCCCCGGGCCGGGGGTGAGGGCGAGGCCGGAGATCCGGGCCCGGAGCCGCGCGAGCTGGGCCGGGAGGGTGCGAGACATGTCGTCCCAGGCCGCCGCGAGCTTCGCCGTTCTCCTCCGGTCCGCCACCTCGACGGCACGATGGGTCCGTGCCGGAAGCTCCTGGGCCACGCGCAGGGCCTCGGTGTACCGACCCTGGGCGAGGGCCGCGCGCGCGTCGGCAAGGGCCCGGTTCAGCGGGGCGAGCTTCTCGGGCGCGAATCGATCGAGATCCGGCTGCGCGCCCGCGAGCGTCTTCTCGGCCACGCTCAGGGCTTCCTCAGCGGGTCCCCGGTTGCAGCCACCGATGGCCAGCCCCAGGAGAAGGAGCACCCCGCCGCTCTTCTTCACCGCGCGCATGGCCTCATCTCCTCTTTGGGGCACGGGCACACCGGTCGCGACGCTCCTCCCACCCCGGTTCCCCGACCTGGCTGGTGGCGAGGCGGCTCCTCACGACGGCAAGAGCGCGCGCCACCTCGGCCCGGTTCTCACCGAGGATCTCACGCCAGAGACCGCGGGGGCTGCGCGCGAGGCGGGTCATGTCCCGAAAGCCCGGGCCGGCGCTGGACAGGAACCGGCGGGCCACCGGGTCGGCGGCCGCGGCCTCGAGGAGCGCCCAGGAGGTCACCTGGGGAACGTGGCTGAGAAAGGCCACGACGCGGTCGTGAACGTCCGCGTCGATGGGCCGCGGCCGTGCGCCCACCGCCCTGACGAGCGTCCGGACCGTGCGGGTGGCGCGCACGTCGGCCGCCGGCACCAGCCACCAGGTCGCGCCGCGGAACAGATCGGCGGACGACGCCCCGAAGCCCCGCCGCTCGCTCCCGGCCATCGCGTGCCCGCCGACGAACGAGCGGAGCCCCAGCCGGGCGGCGTCGTCCACGATGGGGCCCTTCACGCTTCCGACGTCGGTGATCACGAGGTCGGGCCGGCCCGTCCGCGCCAGGCGACGGAGGAGCTTCCGATTGACGGAAGGAGGGGCGGCGAGGACGACCACGTCGGCGCGGGACGCTCGCTCGACGGTGCCCGCGGTGGCCGCCACCGCCCCCGCCCTCCGGGCCATCCGCCGGACGCTCTCGCGATCGACACCGATCACCCGGTACCCGCCGGCGGTGAGCGCCCGGGCGAGAGAGCCGCCCACGAGGCCCAGGCCCGCCACCGCCACCTCCGGCAATCCTGCCGGCATGTCACTCCCCTCCAGGGACGAACGCGTGTCGCCACGCCGCGTTCCGTCGAGAGCCGCGGTGAGACCGCAGCGTCATTTTTGTGCACAGGATAGACGATCTATGCTAGCTTTCAGCAAAGCCATGGAGAAGGCCGTGGAGCAGCGCAGGACACGGCGCGTTCCGATGAAGCTCGCGGTGCGAGTTCAGGGGCGTGATCCCGACGGGACCAAGTGGGAGGAGATGACCACCGCCGAGGACGCCTCGGCCGGCGGCGTGGCCCTCACCCTGAAGAGGGGGGCGCGCGTCGGCCAGGTCCTGCACCTGACCCTGCCCCTGCCGCCGCGCTTTCGCCAGTACGACCTCACCCAGTCGTCGTACCGGGTCTACGGGCTGATCCGGGGCAAGCGACCGGGAAACCGGTTCGGCCTGCTCTTCCTGGGCAAGAACCCCCCCCGAGGCGCGGAGTCGCTCCCGGCGGGGCTCTACCTGATGCCCGGTGACCCGAAGCCGGCCAGCAGCATGAAGGGCTTCGAGGTCGTGCTCCGAATCGAGGCCGAGCATGCCCCGGGGGGAGTCACCCAGGAGGAGCACTCGGTGGCCGAGAACGTGCGGGAGCGGGAGGTCGACGCGAAGACCACGAGCCTCCCGGTCCAGAAGGGGGCGATCCTCACCGTCGAGGAGGTCGCCGGAGACTTTCGGACGCGGGCCGAGGTCCAGAACATCGTCATAGCCAAGGACGGCAACCCGCTCCTCAACCTGTTCCTCCTCGACGCACCGGTGCCCGACCGGCTGCTGCCGGGAGCCGACGAGAAGAAGGTCGCGCCGGAGAGCTGAGGTCGGTTCTGCCAAGGACACGATCGCCGTGGCGGGATCGTGTCCTTGGCCGAGGCGGCCGGCCGCGGGCCGGATCAGCCCTCAGAGCCGCTTCTTGATCCGCTGATAGCCCGAGCGACTGAGCGGCACCCGCGTGCCGTCCTCGAGCACGACCGCCCGAGGCTCTCCTCCCTCGGTGTCGATCCGCGCCAGGCGGTCCAGGTTGACGAGGTACGAGCGGTGGACTCGCACGAAGCGGGCGGGGTCCAGCTTGCGTTCGAGGTCGGTGAGGGTCTGCTGCTTGAGGTAGGCCTTGCCCTCCGAGTTGAGGCTCACGTAGTCGTCCTGTGCCTCCACCCAGTCCAGCTTCCCGACCGGAATCACCTGCACCTTCGGGCCCTGCCGCACGAGCACGCGCTCGAGGGCTCCCTCGGGGCGGCCGGCTTCGGTCAGCTCCGCCACCGGCATGGGAGCGTGCTTCCTGACGCGCTCGCGGGCCCGCTCGAGGGCGATGGAAATGCGCTCGGGAGCGATCGGCTTCAGGAGGTAGTCGACGGCGTGGACCTCGAAGGCCTTGATCGCGTGCTCGTCGAAGGCAGTCACGAACACGACGGGCTGGTCCTTTCCCAGCAGCTCGAGGACCTCGAAGCCGTTGATCTTCGGCATCTGGATGTCCAGGAAGAGCAGGTCCGGGGTGAGCTCGTTGACCGCCTTGACCGCCTCGAAGCCGTTGCGGCACTCCGCGACGACCTCCACCCGCTTCTCGCGACCGAGGTACTCCCTGAGGACCGCCCGCGCCGGCTCCTCGTCGTCCACGATGACCACGCGAAGCGGGCCCGTGGGTGAGGGGGCGGGCGCCGCCGCCGGGGGTTTCCCCGGTGCGGTCTCTGGAGGCGCCACCGAGACGCCGGGCAAGCTGAGGCGGCGCCGGGCCTCGCGCAGGTCGTCGAGGAGCGCGCCAGCCGAGGAGTACCGGTCGTCCGGGTCCTTGGCGAGGCTGAGATCGAGAATCCTCTGAAGAACCGGCGCCGCGCCGCCGACCTCCACTCCGCCGAAGCGGGGGGCCGGCTCCTTGAGAACCGCGTGGAGCGTCTCGACACCGGTCTCCCGGCGAAACGCCGGCTCGCCCTTCAGCATCTCGTATAGGAGGGCACCGAAGGCGAAGATGTCGCTGCGCTCGTCCACCTCCGCGCCCCGGACCTGCTCGGGCGACATGTAGGCCGCGGTGCCCACGATCCGGCCCGGGTCGGTGTCGCCCCAGACCGGGGTGTCACTCCCGCTGTCGACCGGCGAGCGGGGGTGGATGAGCTTGGCCAGGCCAAAGTCGATGATCTTCGCGTGACCCGACTCCGTGACCATGACGTTCTTCGGCTTGAGATCGCGGTGAACCACCCCCCGGGCGTGGGCTTCGGCCAGGCCCTCCGCGACCTCCACCGCCAGATCCAGGGCCCGGGCGGGCTCGAGGGGAGACCGGGAGAGGAGGGCGGCGATCGGCTCGCCCCGCACGAGCTCCATGGCGATGAATGTGGCGCCGTCCGCTTCGTCGATCTCGTACACCACCGAGACCGCGGGGTGGGCCAGGCCGGCCGCCGCGCGGGCTTCCTGTCGGAGCCGCCGCTCGGCCTCGGGGTCGGCGCCCGGCGCGGGCCCCAGGACCTTCAGGGCCACCTCTCGATCCAGGCGCGTGTCGAGAGCGCGGTAGACCACCCCCATCCCTCCGCGACCGAGCTCGTCCAGTACCTTGTACTGCGCCAGCTTCCGACCGATCATTCCTGATGCCCCGGAGGCATTCTAGGCCGTTTTGCCCGTCACCCGCCGGTGAGGGCCGTGGTTTCGCCGATTCCCATGTTCCGGAACCGATTGTCCTGCCGTAGGTTATGGGTGGAGGAAGACAATGACCGGCCAGGACAGCAGACCACCCAACCATGGGATTGCCCCACGCCTCGTTCTCGGGCTCACCGTCATGGCGGCGGGGCTGGTGCTGGCTCTCGACAACCTGGGGTTCATGGACTCCAGCCTGTTCTTCCGGTACTGGCCGCTGGCCTTCGTGATCCTCGGCATCCTCAAGCTCACGGCGCCGCCCGGACAACGATCGGGAGGGGTGCCCTTCATTCTCGTGGGCGTCTTCCTCCTGGCCTTCACGTCCGGTCACATGAACTTCCAGCGGCTCCTGGCCCTCCTCCTCCTGCTCGTGGGCGGGAGCATCGCCTGGCGGGCCCTGCGGCCCCACCCGCTGCGAGCCGACCCCCGGTCGGGTGTCGACGTGACCGCGATCCTCGGCGGGAGCAAGACCGTGAACAGCTCCGCCGACTTCCAGGGTGGTCAGGCGCTGGCGGTGATGGGCGGCTGCGAGGTCGATCTCAGGAAGGCCACGATCACCGGAGACGATGTCGTTCTCGACATCTTTGCCTTCTGGGGCGGGGTCGTGGTCCAGGTCCCGGAGGACTGGGACGTGGACAACCGGGTGCACGCCATCCTCGGCGGCATCGAGGACAAGACCCACGGGGTGGTCGGCAACAACCCGCGGCTCATCCTGACCGGAACGGTGATCATGGGAGGAGCCGAGGTCAAGCACTAGTGCGCGAGCGACGGGGCTAGCCCATGCACCCGATCCTTGCCGACTGGCGCCGCCTCACGGGCTACCTGGCCGCCTGGGCGCTCCTCGGCGGCCTGCTCGCCACGCTCCTGGTCGCCTCCGCCCCCTTCGGGTGGCTGGAGGCAACGGTGTTCGCGGTGCCCCTGGGTGTTCTCTTCGGCCTTCTGGGCATGGGCTCCTTCTGGATCTGTCGCGCCGCCCCCCTCGAGCTCTCGGGGCTCCTCCGGAGCCTCGGGACCCAGCTCGTCGCCGCCGTCGTCACCGCCATCGTCTGGCTGGTCGCGAGCCGGGGCTGGGCTCTCCTCCTCGACCGCTACGGGGCCTTCCCCGGGCTCGCGGCAACGCAGACCGAGGCCGCCCCGCTCCTGCTGGGCCTCGGAGTGGTGCTCTACCTGCTCGCCGCCGCCTTCCACTACCTCCTGGCGGCGCTCCAGGGCTCGCAGGAGGCCGAGCGGCGCGCCCTCGAGCTGGAGATCGCATCGCGAGAGGCGGAGCTGCGCACCCTGAGGGCCCAGATCCACCCCCACTTCCTCTTCAACAGCCTCAACTCGATCAACGCCCTCATCGCGTCGCGTCCGGAGGAGGCGCGGCGGCTCTGCGTTCGTCTCGGCGACTTTCTGCGGCGGAGCCTCACCCTGGGATCGCGCGAGCAGATCCCGGTGACCGAGGAGCTCGACCTCGCCGAGAGCCTCCTGTCCATCGAGAAGGTGCGCTTCGGGGACCGGCTCACCGTCGAGCTCCGGGTGAGCGAGGGGGTACGCGCCTGCGCGGTGCCTCCGCTGGTGCTCCAGCCCCTCGTCGAGAACGCGGTCACTCACGGGATCGCCCAGATGCTCGACGGGGGGACCATCCTCATCGAGGCAGAGAGACGAGGCGAGACACTCCTCATCGCGGTGGAGAACCCGCGGGACCCCGATTCTCCCGATCCGAAGGGCGCGGGCATCGGCCTCCGGAACGTTCGGCGTCGCCTGGCCGCTCTCTACGCCGAGAAGGCCGGGATGACCGTCCGCTCCGAGACGGGCTCCTTCCGCGTGGAGCTGCGCATCCCCTGCTCGAGCTGAGCCGCCGTCCTCGCTGCCATCCAGAAGCCCGAGCCTCGTCGGTCTGGCCCGCGTTCGTTCCCCAGGACCGCCGTCTGTTCCCTCAGGTTGTCGTTCATTCCCTGGGACGACCTTCTGTTCCCATCTCCGCCGCGCCGGGCCGCGGCACCCCTTTGGACCATCGCTGATGAATCGCCCTACCCGCGGGTCGTAGTATCTGGCCCTGGCAGCAGAGCCCTGCCTCGGAATCCCACTCCCTTGCTGTGTAGGCATAGATCCCGTATGGGCGCGCCAGCGGCGCGTCAGGGGCCAGGCGATCACGAGGTCGAGGGCTTGACCCATGCCAGACCGTCGACATCTTCGAAGTGCTGATCGAACGACACGAGTTCGGCGCCGGACTCCATGGCCTGGGCGGCGATCCAGATGTCGCTTGTCGGCAGGGTTCTCCCTCTCTTTCTGAGGGCGGCAGCGATACGCGCGAAGCGATCCGCGGTCACCACCCCGACCGGCGCGAGGGAGACGAACGGATTCGCCAGGAACTCATCCAGCTCCTGTCGATTGGATTCGTAGCGCGAGCCATTCCGAAAACCGAAGAGCAACTCGCCGACAACGACCACCGACAACACGACGCGTTCTGCCCGCCGCACGCGGCGGGCCACATCGGCGTGCCCTCGCAGCAGTGCCGAGTAGGCATTTGTGTCCAACAGCAGCGTCATCGCCACAGATCGGCGTCGACGGGCGGAGTAACGCCCAGGAGGCAGGGGACGAAGCCCTTCACGGGGAATGCCTTGGGGCCAGAAGTCCATGACGCAGAACGACATCTCAGCCGCCGAGGACGACACTCCATGGCGGAGAAGGACACCGGGTGACGGCGCCCCGCCCCGCCGCGGATCACCGTCGCGGGGACGTCCCCGGTGGGCGATCTCGAGTCCGACGAAGCGTCGGAGACCGCGTCCCGCGCGGCTCCTCAGGCGCTCGGCTTCGCCTTCGCCAGCGGCAGCGACCGGCCGAGCACGGGAGCGATGATCCTGAGCTCGCTCATGAGCTGATCGAACTGCTCGGGATAGAGGCTCTGGGGTCCGTCGGACAGCGCCTTCTCCGGGTCGTTGTGGACCTCGATGAGGAGCCCGTCGGCCCCGGCGGCAACGGCGGCGCGGGCCATGGGGATCACCTTCTCGCGGCGGCCGGTGCCGTGGCTCGGGTCTACCACGATGGGGAGGTGGCTCCGCTTCTTGACCACCGGGATCGCGGAGATGTCGAGGGTGTTGCGGGTGTAGTTCTCGAAGGTGCGAATCCCCCGCTCGCACAGGATCACCTGGGTGTTGCCGCCGGCGAGGATGTACTCCGCCGAGAGCAGCCACTCCTCGATGGTGGAGCTGAGGCCCCGCTTGAGGAGGACGGGGGTGCGCACGCGCCCGAGCTCCTTGAGCAGGTCGAAGTTCTGCACGTTGCGCGCGCCGACCTGGAGGCAGTCCACGTAGCGCACCATCATCTCGATCTGGCGCGGGTCCATGACCTCGCTGACGACGGCGATACCGTTCGCGTCGGCCGCGGCTCGCATCCACTTGAGCGCCTCTTCTCCGTGGCCCTGGAAGGAGTAGGGCGACGTCCGGGGCTTGAAGGCCCCGCCCCGCAGGACGCGAGCCCCGGAGGCGGCCACCGTCTTCGCCACCTCGCCGACCTGCTCGGGGTTCTCGACCGAGCAGGGGCCGGCCATCGCGATGACCTCCGCCCCCCCCACCGGCACCCCGGCGAGATCCACCACGGTGTCCTCGGGCTTGAACGTCCGCCCCGCGAGCTTGTAGGGCTCGGAGATCCGGACGACCTCCCGCACCCCCGGCTGCACCTCGACGAGACGCGGGTCGATGGGCCGGGGGGGCACTCCCACCGCTCCCAGGACCGTGTAGTCGACGCCGCTCGAGCGGTGAACGTCGTATCCCCCGTCGACGAGCGTCTCGATGACCTTCTGGACCTGCTCCTCGCTCGCGGTGTGCTCCATGACGATGACCATGGCGGACTAGTCTCCTTCTCTCTCGGGCGGGGCAGCGCCGGGCGCTTCGCCCGCCTCTCTGGCTTCGGCTTCCTGGGCCAGGCGCTCGAGGCGCCGGCTCTCGTCGATGACTCGTTCGAAGACGCGGCGCACCGCGCCGCTGTCGAGGGGACCGGGGTTGTTGGCCTCCGCCCGGGCGAGGATCAAGGCCTCGCGATCGGGCTGGTAGACGGCGATCCCGAGGTGCCGCTTCACCCGCCCGATCTCCACCGCGCACGCGGAGCGGCTGTTGAGCAGCTTCATCAGCTGGTCGTCGATCACGTCGATCCGGCGACGCAGGTCGTCGACGACGGAAGGGGGCGCCTTCGCGCTCTTGCGGTCGTCTACGTCGCGCTCATCAGCCATTGCACCTGTGCTCCCACGTCCCCGTCGGGCTGCTCCTCGAGGAAGCGCACCAGCGCGCTCCCCACCACCACCGCGTCGGCGACGGCCGCCGCTGCCGCCACCTGCTCCGGGCTCGACAGGCCGAAGCCGAGGGCCACCGGCACCTCGGTCAGCCCGCGCAGCCGCTCGACCAGGGGCTGCGCCTCGGCGGAGAGGGCCTGTCGCTCCCCGGTCACACCGGTGCGGCTGATCGCGTAGACGAAGCCCCGGCTGGCCTCGGCGACCCGCCGCAGCCGCTCCGGCGGGCTCGTGGGGGCGGCCAGGAACACCGTGTCGAGGGCGGCGGCCCGGGCCGCGCCGATCCACTCTTCCGCCTCCTCGGGGGGAAGGTCGGTGACGAGCACCCCGTCGACCCCGGCCTCCGTCGCCTCGCGGGCCAGCCGCTCCAGGCCCCGCTGGAGCAGGGGATTGAAGTAGCTGAAGAGAAGCAGCGGCAGCGCGCTCCGCTCCCGGATGCGCCGCACCACGTCCAGGACCACCTCCAGGGTGACCCCGCGCGTCAGGGCCCTTTCGCTCGAGCGCTGGATCACCGGGCCGTCGGCGAGGGGATCGGAGAACGGCACCCCGAGCTCGAGCACGTCGGCCCCGGCCGCCTCCAGGGCCAGGGCCGCCTCCACCGTGCGGTCGAGCGACGGGTCGCCCGCGGTGAGGAAGGGGATGAACGCCGTCCGGCCCTGGGCTCGGCGGCGGGCGATGCTCTCTCCGATCCGGCTCATGGTCCCCCTCAGCGCAGCCGCTTCTTCGAGAGCCGGCGGGTGGTCGCCTCGCCCACGACGGCGTCGACCTCGATCTCGACGAGCATGTCGGGGTCCACCAGACGGCTGACCTCGACCATGGTGGCCACCGGGCGGATGTCGCGGAAGATCTGCCCGTGGGCACGCCCCACCGCCTCCCAGCGCGTGATGTCGGTGACGTACATCCGGGTGCGCACCACGTCGCGGAAGTTCGCCCCGGCCTCGTGGAGCGCCTGCTCCACGTTCTTGAAGCACTGGATGGCCTGAGCGTAGGGATCGCCCCTCCCCACGATCTTGCCGTCCGCGCCGGTGGCCGTGGTCCCCGCCACGTGGACGTTGTTCCCGACGCGCACCGCGCGCGAGTAGCCGACGATCGGCTCGTAGGGGCTGTTGCCTCTCACGTTCTCACGTTTCATCGGGTTGCCTCCGTCGTCGAGGTGACGATTCCCAGGTCCTTGTCGCCCCGACCGCTGAGGTTGACCACCACGAGCTGGTCGGAGAGGGTCGGGGCTTCGCGCACCAGCCACGCCACCGCGTGGGACGACTCGAGGGCGGGAAGGATGCCCTCGGTCTCGCCCAGGAGGTGGAAGGCGGCCAGGGCCTCGTCGTCGGTGACCGAGGCGTACTCGGCCCGCCCCTGGTCGTGGAGGAGCGCGTGCTCGGGACCCACCGCGGGGTAGTCGAGGCCGGCCGACACCGAGTGGGTGGGGAGCACGTTGCCGGCCTCGTCCTGCAGGAGGTAGGTGCGCGTGCCCTGGAGCACGCCGACCCCGGCCCCGGTCTCGGCCCCTCCCTCCGCCGTCGAGAGGAACCGAGCCGCGTGGTCGCCGGCCCGGGGCGAGCGGCCTCCCGCCTCCACGCCCACCATCTTCACCCCCGGGTCGTCGAGAAAGGCGTGGAAGAGACCGATGGCGTTGGAGCCGCCCCCCACGCACGCCACGAGGAGGTCGGGCAGCCGCTCCTCGCGCTCCAGGATCTGGGCCCGGGCCTCCTGCCCGATCACCGCCTGGAGGTCGCGCACGAGCGCCGGGTAGGGATGCCCTCCGAGGACGGAGCCCAGGAGGTAGTGGGTGGTGCGCACGTTCGTGACCCAGTCGCGCATCGCCTCGTTGATCGCGTCCTTGAGGGTGCGCTGGCCCGCGTCGACGCCGCGCACCTCCGCCCCGAGAAGAGACATCCGCTCCACGTTGGGGGCCTGGCGGGCCATGTCCTCGGTGCCCATGTAGACCACGCACTCGAGGCCGAGGAGCGCGCAGACGGTGGCGGTGGCCACTCCGTGCTGACCGGCCCCCGTCTCCGCGATCACCCGCCTCTTGCCCATGCGCCGGGCGAGCAGGCCCTGGCCGAGGGCGTTGTTGATCTTGTGGGCGCCGGTGTGGCAGAGGTCCTCGCGCTTCAGGTACACACGGAGACCCAGCCTCTCCGAGAGCCGCTCCGCGTGGCCGAGAGGCGTGGGCCGACCCACGTACTCCCGCAGCAGCCGTTGGAGCTCGGCCTGGAAGGAGGCGTCGGCCCGGGCCTCGGTCCACGCCGCCTCCAGCTCCCGCAGGGGCTCCATGAGCGTCTCCGGGACGTAGCACCCCCCGTACGGACCGAAGTGCCCTCCGGCGTCGGGCCAGGGGCCCAGCTGCCGCGTGGCCGTCATCGCCCGTGCCCTCCTCTCTCCGTCCCGCGGACGGCCTCCACGAACGCCCGGAGGAGGTCCGGGTCCTTCCTCCCGGGGAAACGCTCGACCGCGCTCGAGACATCCACCGCGTGCGGTCGGACCTCGCCGATGGCCGCGGCCACGTTGTCCGGGGAGAGTCCGCCGGCGAGCATCAGGAAGCTCACCTCGTCGCGGAGCCCGCGGACGAGGCTCCAGTCGAAGGGCACCCCGGTTCCGCCCGGCATCACCGTCTCGCCCACGAGACGGGTGTCGACGACGATTCCGGCGGTGCGGCCCGCGTACCGCACCGCCTCCTCGGAGGTGAAGCCCGGCCCGACCCGGACCGCCTTGAGGGCGCGACGGGGCAGGCCCTCGAGAGACTCGGGGGGCTCGTCGCCGTGGAGCTGGAGCAGATCCAGTCCCACCGCGTCGGCCACTCGGGCCATCTCGCCCGGAGTGGCATCCACGAAGACGCCGACCCTGAGCAGAAAGGGAGGCAGGACCCGGGCGATGGCGGCGGCCTGGGCCACTTCGACCTTGCGCGGGCTCATGGAGTAGAAGACGAACCCCACCGCGTCGGCGCCCGCCTCGGCGGCGAGGAGACCGTCCTCGGGCCGGGTGATGCCGCACACCTTGACCAGCGTCCGCTTCACGCCGACTCCTCGAGGAGCCTCTGCAGCGCCGCGCCGGGATCGGGCGCGCTCATGAGGCGCTCTCCGATGAGGAACCCGGCGAAGCCGGACTCACGAAGCCGGCGGATGTCCTCGGCGGTCTTGATCCCGCTCTCGGCCACCGCGACGACGTCGCGGGGAATCGCCGGGGCCAGGGACAGCGCGGTGTCGAGGGAGACCTCCAGCGTCTTCAGGTTCCGGCTGTTCACGCCGACGATCCGGGCTCCCGCGCCGAGCGCTCGGTCCAGCTCGTCCCGGTCGTGGACCTCGACGAGGGCGTCGAGGCCCGCCTCCGCGGCCAGCGCGAGAAGGTCCTTCAGCTCTCGGTCCTCCAGGGCGGCCACGATCAGCAGCACCGCGTCCGCCGACGCGGCCCGGGCCTCCCAGACCTGCCAGGGGTCCACCACGAAGTCCTTCCGCAGGACGGGGAGGCCGGTGGCCGTCCGGGCCGCGACCAGGTGCTCGATCCGTCCCCCGAAGAAGGGCTCGTCGGTGAGGACGGACAGGGCCGCCGCCCCGGCCTTCTCGTAGGCCCGGGCCACGTCCGCCGGCTCCAGGTCCTCCCGGATGGCGCCCCGGGAGGGCGATCGGCGCTTGTGCTCGGCGATCACGTTGACCCGCCCCGGCCGGGCCAGGGCGTCGGCGAGGGACCGCGGCGGGGACGCCCGCTCCGCGAGGGGCCGCAGATCACGCACCGGACGAAGAGCGCTCTCCTCCGCCACCCGCGTGCGCGTCCTCGCGACGATCTCGTCGAGGACGCCGCCCCCCGCGCCGGGGACGCTCATGCCAGCACCTCCCTGAGGCGGTCGAGCTGGGCCCGCGCCCGCCCGTCGTCGATGGCCGCCGCCGCCTGCTCCACCCCGTCGCGGAGAGACGCCGCCCGGCCGGCGACCACCAGGGCCGCGGCCGCGTTCAGCAGCACCACGTCGCGCCGCGGCCCGGCGACGCCCGCCAGCACCTCGCGGGCGATGGCCGCGTTGTCCTCGGGCCCGCCGCCCTTCAGGGTCTCGACGCCGGCCGAGGCGAGCCCCGCCTCCTCGGGGGTCACGGTGAAGGTGCGCAGGCTCTCGCCGTCCACCTCGGTGACGGTGGTGGGGCCGCCGAGGGCCAGCTCGTCGAGGCCGCCGCCGTGGACCACCCAGGCCTTCTTCGCCCCGAGCCGGTGCAGGCAGCGGGCCACGAGCTCGGTCAGCTCGGGCTTCGGCACCCCCACGACCTGGCCTTCCGGGCGGGCGGGGTTGGTCAGGGGCCCGAGGAGGTTGAAGGCGGTGCGGACCCCGAGCTCCTTGCGGGGGCCCACCGCGTGCCGGGTGGCGGCGTGGAACTTCGGCGCGAAGAGGAACGTCCACCCCGCCTCGTCCAGGGCCTTCTGCACGACGGGCGCAGGGGCGTCGATGCGGACACCGAGGGCCTCGAGCACGTCGGCGCTGCCACAGGTCCCGCTCGCGGAGCGGTTCCCGTGCTTCGCCACCGGCACGCCGCAGGCCGCGACCACGATCGAGGCCACGGTGGAGATGTTGAAGGTGCCGGCGCCGTCCCCTCCCGTCCCGCAGGTGTCCACTGCCCCCCGGGAGGACAGGGGCACCGCCCGGTCGCGCATGGTCCGGGCGAATCCCACGATCTCGTCCTCGCTCTCCCCCCGGGCGGCCATCGCCGCGAGGAGGGCTCCGATCTGCGCCGGGGTGGCCTGGCCCTCCATGATGGTGCCCATGGCCGAGGCGGCCTCCTCCTCGGTGAGAGGCTCGCCCCGGGCGAGCTTCGCCAGGTGGCGCTTGATGCTGACCCGCGCCCCGAGACCGAGGAAGTTGCGCAGGAGGTCCTTCCCGGAGCCGGTCAGGATGCTCTCGGGGTGGAACTGCACACCCTCCAGCGGGCGATCGCGGTGTCGGAGGCCCATGATCACGCCCCCGTCCGCCCAGGCCGAAACCTCGAGACACCCGGGGACGCTCTCCGGCGCCACCGCCAGCGAGTGGTAGCGGGTGGCGGTGAAGGGGTCGGGCAGGCCGGTGAAGATCGTCCGGCCGTCGTGGCGGATCTCGGAGGTCTTGCCGTGCATGAGGGTCGGCGCCCGCACGATCTCCGCGCCGAAGGCCTGGGCCAGCGACTGGTGTCCCAGACACACCCCGAGCACCGGCACCGGGGCGCTCCGGATGAGCTCGACGCTGATCCCGGCCTGGACCGGGGTGCCGGGGCCGGGGGAGACCACGATCTTCTCCGGATCGAGGGCCAGCGCGGCCTCCACGCTCATCGCGTCGTTGCGGATGACCTTCACCTCGGCGCCGAGCTCGCCGAGGTATTGGTAGAGGTTGAAGGTGAAGGAGTCGTAGTTGTCGACGAGGAGAATCATGCGAGACCTCCGGCCACCTTGAGGGCCTCGAACAGCGCTTGCGCCTTGGCGTCGGTCTCGCGCTCCTCGGCCGCAGGATCGGAGTCGGCCACGATCCCGGCCCCGGCCTGGAGGGTCGCCCGGGGGCCGTCCATGGTCAGGGTGCGGATGGCGATGCAGAAGTCCAGGTTGCCCCGGAGGTCGAGGTAGCCCAACGCCCCCCCGTAGAGGCCGCGGGACACCGGCTCCAGGTCATCGATGATCTCCATCGCCCGGATCTTGGGGGCCCCCGAAAGCGTCCCGGCCGGGAACGTGGCCGCGAGGGCGTCGAGGGCGTCCTTGCCCTCGGCCAGCTCCCCGGTCACCGAGCTCACGATGTGGGCCACGTGGCTGTAGTACTCGACCTTCATAAGCTCGGGGACCTGCACGCTGCCGAAGCGGCAGACGCGGCCCAGGTCGTTCCGGCCCAGGTCCACGAGCATGAGGTGCTCGGCCCGTTCCTTCTGGTCGGCGAGCAGCTCACGGGCGAGCGCAGCGTCGTCGTCGCCGGGACGAGGGCGGGTGCCGGCGATGGGCCGCGTCTCCACCTTTCGGCCCTCGACGCGCACCAGCATCTCCGGCGAGGCCCCGATCGTCGATCTCTCCCCGTCCTTGAGGAAGTACATGTAGGGTGACGGGTTCACCATCCGCAGCGCCCGGTAGACGGAGAAGGGGTCCGCCTCGCAGTCGACGGTGTGCTGGCGAGAGAGGACGACCTGGAAGATGTCCCCGGCCGCGATGTGCTCCTTGGCCCGCGCGACCGCGGCCTGGTAGGCCGGCCCGTCGGTCCGCGCCAGCTCCGGCGGCGGCGCGGCCGAGCGAGAGCCCGACGGCCGGCGCTCCCACCCGAGGTCCTCCTCGAAGCCGTCGAGGATTGCCTGGGCCTGCTGGAAGGCGGCGCGGCTCCCGGGCTCGGCGATGGAGATCAGCACCAGCCGCTGGCCCACGTGGTCGAAGGCCACCAGCGAGTCGTAGAAGGCGAAGGAGGCGACGGTGCCCCGGGTCGCCCGGTGCCGGTCCGGCAGCCGCTCGAACAGACGGGCCGCGTCGTAGTGCAGGGAGCCCACCGCCCCACCGGTGAAGCGGGGAAGACCGGGGATCTCCGCCGGCTGCGACCGGAGCCGGGAGCGCAGAGCGTCGAGGAGGCCTTCCTCCAGCTCGCGCTCGCCGGAGCCGTCCTGGAACAGGACCTTCCCGCTCCTGACCTCCAGCGTGGCCACCGGGTCGCGACCGAGGAACGAGTAGCGGGCCAGCCGCTCGCCCCCGAGCACGCTCTCCAGGAGGAAGGCTCGCTTCGCCCGGGTCCCGAGGGAGAGGAACGCCGACACCGGCGTCCGTAGATCCCCCGGGACCTCACGAAAGACCGGGACCGGCCGGCCGCCTTCCGACAGCTTGTCGTACGCCTCGTAGCTCAACGCCTTCATCGGTTGCCCCTCCGCCCGGTCCTCAACTCCCCTTCCGGCGACGCCGCAGCTCGTCCATGACCCGGGTCAGGGGAACCCCCCGCTGGTGCAGCGCCACGAGCAGGTGGTAGAGCAGATCGGCGCTCTCCTCCGCGAGACGGTCCTCGCTCTGCACGCGAGCGGCGAGCACGACTTCCGTCGCCTCTTCACCGATCTTCTTCAGGACCTGGTCCGGCCCACGACCCAGGAGGCGGGCGGTGTACGACTCCTCCGGCGAGGCCTCGGCGCGCTCGGCCACGACGCGGGCCAGCTCCGCGAGCATCCCCGTGGCGGTGGGCGACACGTCGCCGAAGCAGGTCCGGGCCCCGGTGTGACACGCCGGCCCCTCCGGGTCGACGACGAGCAGGAGGGTGTCGCGGTCGCAGTCCGCCCGGACCTCGACGACCCGGAGCCCGTTGCCCGAGGTCTCCCCCTTCCGCCACAGCTCGTGGCGGCTGCGGCTCCAGAAGTGGGCGAGACCGGTCTCTGCCGTCCGCTCGAGCGCCTCCGCGTTGGCCCACGCCACCATCAGCACGTCCCCGCTCGCCCGGTCCTGGACGACGACGGGCAGGAGTCCGTTCGGGTCGAACGCGAGGTCACCCGGCACCGCCGTCTTTCCGGCCTCGGTCATACCTCCGCTCCTTCCTCCGTCACCGTGGTCTCCGCCGGGGGACGCACCGGGATCCCGGCAAGGAGCAGCTCCGCCTTCGCGTCCGGGATGCGGATCTCGCCAAAGTGGAAGATGGAGGCGGCGAGAGCGGCGCTGGCTCGTCCGGCGGTCAGGGCCTCGGCCATGTGGGCCACGGTCCCGGCCCCCCCGGACGCCACCACCGGGACGTTCACCGCGGCGGCCACTGCCCGGGTCAACGCGATGTCGAAGCCGTCCTTGGTCCCGTCCCGGTCCATGCTCGTCAGGAGGATCTCCCCCGCCCCCTGCTCGACGCCTTCCCGGGCCCAGGCCACGGCGTCGCGCCCGGTGGGCGTGCGGCCCCCGTGGACGTAGACCTCCCAGCCGCCCCGTCCGGTGGCGCGGGCGTCGATGGCGAGGACGACGGCCTGGGAGCCGAAGCGGCGGGAGAGCTCTCTCAGGAGACCCGGGTTGTCGACCGCGGCGGTATTGGCCGCGACCTTGTCCGCCCCGGCGCGGAGGAGGGCCTCGCCGTCGCCGACGGTGCGAACGCCCCCCCCGACGGTGAACGGCAGGTAGACCGCGTCCGCCACCCGCCGCACCATGTCGAGGACGATGGGCCGGGCGTCCGAGGACGCGGTGATGTCGAGGAACACGAGCTCGTCCGCGCCCTCGGCGTCGTAGCGAATGGCCGCCTCCACCGGGTCCCCGGCATCGCGGATCGAAACGAACTTCACGCCCTTCACCACGCGGCCGCGGTCCACGTCGAGGCAGGGGACGAGCCGCTTCGCGAGCATCAGCGCTCCCCTTCCACGCCCGCGAGGGTCGCGCGCGCCTCGGCCAGGGTGAAGCACCCGTCGTAGAGGGCCTTGCCGCTGATGGCCTCGTCGACCCCCAGCTCCTCGAGGGCGGCGAGGCGCACGAGGTCGTCGAGAGTCGAGACTCCCCCGGCGGCGGTGACGCGCAGGCTGGCGCCCCGGGCCATCTCCGCGATCGCGTCCAGGTTGGGGCCGTCGAGGGTGCCGTCGCGCGAGACGTCGGTGTACTGCACGCGCTCGATTCCCCAGGCCTTCACCCGTTCTCCGAGCTCGAGCGCCGAGAGGGCCGTGTCCTCCTTCCAGCCGGCGACGGTGACCCGGCCACGCCGGGCGTCGATGGCCACCGCCACCGCCCCGGGCCAGAGGCCCGACGCCTCCTCCACCACCTCGGGGTGGGTCACCGCCGCGGTCCCGAAGATCAGCCGCTCCGCGCCCACCTCCCGGTAGCGGCGCGCGGTCTCCATCGAGCGCAGCCCGCCCCCGATCTCCACGGGGATCCCGACCGCGGAGATCACGGCCCCGACGGCCCCCGGCTGGGGTTCGCCGTCGATCGCGGCGTCGAGGTCCACGAGGTGCAGGCGCTCGGCACCCTCCGCCTCCCAGCGCCGCGCTGCCTCGGCGGGATCGTGGCCGTAGGTGGTCTGCTCCTCGGAGCGTCCCTGGCGCAGGCGCACCACCTGGCCGTGGCGGATGTCGATGGCGGGGACCACGATCATGCCGCCCTCCGGCTCGTCTCGACGAGGCGGACGAAGTTGGCCACGATCCGGAGACCCACCTGCTGGCTCTTCTCGGGGTGGAACTGCACGCCGAGGACGTGGTCGCGTCCCACGACGGCCGCGAAGTCCCGTCCATAGTCGGACGACGCGATCGTCACCTCCGGGGGCGCGTCGCAGAAGTAGGAGTGGACGAAGTACACGTGGGCCCCGTCGTCGATGCCCTCGAGGAGCGGGTGCTCCTGGTGGGGGTGCAGCTCGTTCCAGCCCATGTGAGGCACCGGCAGCGCGTCGCCGAAGCGCCTGACCCGTCCGGGCAGGAGACCCAGGCCCGGGAAGACGCCGTGCTCCTCGCTCTCCTCGAACATCACCTGCATGCCGATGCAGATACCGAGGAGCGGGATGCCGCGCTCGACCGCCTCGCGCAGGATCGGCACGAGTCCCCGACGCTCGATCTCCTCCATCGTCGCCCCGAAGGCGCCGTCTCCGGGCAGGACGAGCGCCGACGCCCCGCGCAGGACCTCCGCCTCACCGGTGAGCCGCACCTCCGCCCCGACGTGGCGAAAGCCCTTGGTCACGCTCCCGAGGTTGCCGATCCCGTAGTCGACGATGGCGATCACGATAGGGTCCTCACAGTGCCAGTCGCCCCTGTCGCTCGCGCCACACAGCTGTCATTCCTGAGGACCGAACCGGCCTGCGGCCGGACGCCTTGGCCAAGGACACGATTCCGCCATGGCGATCGTGTCCTTAGCAGCCCGTCGACTCGGACGGCAGGCGAGGAATCTGATGCCGGGCCGCTCGAGCAGCAGATCCCTCGTCGCACGCCCAAACGACGAGCTCCTCGGGATGACAGCGGGGTGGTGGCCATCACAGGGTCCCCTTCGTGGAGGGCACGCCGGTCTGGCGGGGGTCGCGGGCCACCGCCTGCCTCAGGGCCTGGGCGGTGGCCTTGAACGTGGCCTCGGCGATGTGGTGCGAGTTGCGGCCGCGGATGAGGTCGAGGTGCAGGTTGAGGCGGCCGTGGTCGGCCAGGGCCCAGAAGAAGTCCTCGAAGAGCTCCGTGGGCATGTCGCCGATCCTCTTCGCCTTGAACACGACACCCATGTGCAGCCAGGGACGTCCCGAGAGATCGACGACGGCCCGGCACAGCGCCTCGTCGAGGGGACAGTAGGCGTGCCCGAAGCGGGAGATCCCCTTCTTGTCACCGAGGGAGGCCTTGAGGGCCTGCCCGAGGGCGATCCCCACGTCCTCCACCGAGTGGTGGGCGTCCACGTGCAGGTCTCCGCGGCAGCGGACCTGGAGGCCCACGCCGCTGTGCTTGGCCAGCGACGAGAGCATGTGGTCGAAGAAGCCGACCCCGGTCTTGACCCTGGCCGCGGAAGGCCGGTCGAGGTTCAGCGCCAGAGTGATGTTCGTCTCCTTCGTCTTCCGCTCGATGCGGGCCTTGCGGTCGGCCATCACGCCCTCCCCGTGTCCGCGCTGAAGTCCATCCCCGCCTCGCCGAAGGCGGCGCCCAGGGCGTGGAGGAAGGTCTCGTTCTCCTCCGGAGTCCCGACGCTGACCCGCAGGCAGCGAGACAGCATCGGGTACGAGCTCACGTCGCGCACCAGCACCCCCCGGCGGTACAGCGACTCGAACACCGCCTTCGGCGACGCCGCGAGCAGCTCGAGCAGGAAGAAGTTCGCCTGCGACGGCCAGGCCCGGACCCCGGGGACGTCACGGAGCCGCTCGAGCAGCCGCTCGCGCTCTTCCACGAGCCGCCGGACCGTCTCCTCCAGGACCGCGTGCTCCTCGAGCGCGGCCAGCGCCGCGGTCTGGGCGAAGAAGTTGAGGTTGTAGGGTAGACGGGCCTTGTTCACCTCGCGGACGATCTCGGGCGAGGAGAGGAGATACCCGACGCGCAGGCCGGCCAGGGCCATCGCCTTCGAGAAGGTCCGGAGAACCACCAGGTTCGGGTGCTTCTCGAGAAGGGGCACCGCGGTCTCTCCCGAGAACTCGTGATAGGCCTCGTCGACGACGACAAGGCCGTCACCGGCCTGGCAGAGCCGCTCCAGCTCGTCGCGGAGCAGGCTCGTTCCGGTGGGGTTGTTGGGCGAGCAGACGACGGTGACCGCCGCCCCGCTCCGCCGGCGCGCCTCCACGAGGGAGGGGGTGTCGTAGCGGAGGTCCTCCCCGAGGCGGACCCGGATGGCCTCGCCTCCGAGGATCCCGGTCAGAAGGGCGTAAAGCGTGAAGGTGGGCTCGGGAATGACGACCTTCGTCCCCGGGCCCACGGTCACCATGAGAAGCGCCTCGATGAGCTCGTTCGAGCCGTTCCCGGCGAGGATCCCGTCCGCCCTCCAACCGGAGAAGCCGGCGAGGGCCTCGGTGAGCTCCCGCGGGTCGAAGGCGGGGTAGCGCGCCCAGGGCCGGACCAGGGCCTTCTCGAGCACCCGGCGCTTCACCGCGTCCGGGAGATCCCAGGGATTCTCGTTCTGGTTGATCTTCACCGGCGCCTCGCGGGCGGCGAGGGTGTAGGCCTGGATCTGCCGGACGGCGGGCTTGACGTGGCGGAGCGGATCCATCACTCCCCCTCGAAGCGCGTCAGCACGCTCTGCGCGTGCCCGCGGAAGCCCTCGGCAAGGGCCACCCGGACCACGTCCTCGGTCACCCGGGCGAGGCCGGCCTCGGTCATGCGGACGACGCTCTGCCGCCGCTGGAAGTCGCGCACCGACAGGGGTGACGCGAAGCGGGCCCCCCCGCCGGTGGGGAGCACGTGGTTGGGCCCGACGCCGTAGTCACCCACCGCCACCGGGGACCAGGGGCCCACGAAGACCGCCGCCCCCACCACGCCCCGGGCCACGCGCTCCGGCCGGTGGGTCATCACCTCGACGTGCTCGGCGGCGAGGGCGTTCACCGCGGCCACTCCGTCGTCCAGGTTCTTCACCCGCACCACCGCCGCGTGCCGGGAGAGGGCGCGCCGCGTCGACTTCGTGTTGGCGACCGAGGCCACGCCGAGGGCGACGAGGCGTTCCACCTCCGCGGCGAGCTCGGCGGACGGGGTGACCAGCACCACGACCTCGTCGCCGCTGCCGTGCTCGGCCTGGGCCAGGAGGTCGGCGGCAACGAAGCCCGGATCCGCGCGGTCGTCGGCGAGGATGGCCACCTCGCTCGGTCCCGCCTCGGAGTCGATCTCCACCTGACCCCGCACCAGCCGCTTGGCCGCGGTCACGTAGGCGTTGCCGGGGCCCACGATCCGGTCCACCGCGGGCACCGCCCTGGTCCCGTAGGCGAGGGCGGCCACGGCCTGAGCGCCACCGACGCGGTAGACGTCGTCCTGGACGCGGGCGATCTCGAGGGCCGCCCCCACCGCCGGGTTCTCCTCGAGGGTCCGGGGCGGGGTGACCACGACGATCCGACCCACGCCGGCCACCCGGGCCGGGATGGCGCCCATGAGAACCGAGGACGGGTACGCCCCGGCCCCGCCGGGGACGTAGAGACCGGCAGAGGCGAGGGGCCGCACGATCTCCTCGAGGACCGACCCGTCGGCGCTCTCGAGACGGAAGCCCTTCTCGAGCTGGCGCCGATGGTAGTCCTCGATCCGCCGCGCCATCCGCTTGAGGGCGGTCACCACGCGGCGGTCGGCGCCCCGGGCGAGCTTGCGGATCTCACGAGGCTTGACGTGGAGACGAGCCGGGGTGAGCCGCACGCCGTCGAAACGCTCGGTGAAGCGGACGAGGGCCGGATCCCCCTCGCGCTTCACCGCGCGCACGATAGACTCCGCGGCCCGGAGGACCTGAGGCCGGGGCGCCGAGGAGCGGGGCAGGCCCTCGAGCCACCTCGTCCACGCGCGGCTTCCATAGGCGACGCTCTTCATGGCAGTGCCCTCCCGAGGGTGTCCACGAGGCGGGCCACCTCCTCCCGCCGGGCGTGGAAGCTCGCACGGTTGACCACCAGGCGCGCCGAGGACTCGGCCACGGTCTCGATGACCTCCAGGCCGTTCTCCTTCAGCGTCCGCCCGGTCTCGACGACGTCCACGATGCAGTCCGCGAGGCCCAGGCCGGGAGCGATCTCCACCGAGCCGGCGAGCTTCACCACCTCGACCGAGAGGCCCCGGCCGAGGAAGTGCTCCGCGGCCACCCGGGCGTACTTCGAGGCCACCCGCACCGTGGAGGCCCCGTCCGGAGAGAAGTCGGAGCCCGCCGGGCGGGCGACCTGAAGGCGGCAGTGGCCGAAGCCGAGGTCCAGGGGCTCGAGGACGTCGCTGCCGACCTCCAGCAGGACGTCCCGGCCCGCGATCCCGCAGTCCGCCACCCCGTACTCGACGTAGGTGGGCACGTCCATGTCCTTGACGAAGAGGAACCGCAGGTCGCCCTCGCTCACCACGAGGCGGCGGCTCTTCCCGTCGGGGAACGGCAGCCCCGCACGGCGGAAGAGCTCCCGGGTCCCGCGGAGGAGCTTCCCCTTCGAGAGCGCCACGGTCAGGCTCACCGTCCGCCTCCGTTCCCGAAGCGCACGCGGGTCCCCGCCGCCCTCTTCGCGCGGGCCACGCCGAGGGCCGCCCCCAGGTCGGTCCCGGTGACCACCTCCGCCGGCGACGAGGACGACACCGGGGCCCCGCCCTGCCGCGCGAGCAGCAACGCGACCCGGTCGAGGCCGAGCATGAAGCCCACCGCGGGCAGGGGGCGGCCGAAGCGCGCGAGGAGCGTGTCATAGCGGCCACCGCCCCCGACCTCGAAGCCGAGTCCGGGCACGAACGCGCGGAACACGAGGCCGGTGTAGTAGTCGAGCCCGCGCACCTCGCCGAGGTCGACGGCGAGGCGCGAGCCGAGACCGGCGGCGCGGACTGCCTCGGCCACCGCCCGCAGCTCGGCCACCGCCGACGCCGCCGCGGGGCAGCCGGCGAGGGCCTGGGTCGCCTCGTCCAGGACGTCGAGCCCTCCCGCCAGCGTCGTCAGGCGCTCCAGGGCGCCCCTGGCTCCCGGGGCGAGGTCGATCCGGGCGAGGGCCCGGCCGACCCCTCGCGCGTCCTTGGCCTCCACCCGCTCGCGCAGGCCCTCGAGGCGGTCCCCCTCGATCCCGGACCCGGCGAGCAGGCCGGTGAAGACACCGACGTGGCCGAGAGCCAGGACGAAACCTTCGGCACCGAGCCCCTCGAGGCACTCGGCGGCGATGGTCAGGACCTCGGCGTCGGCGGCCCGCGACTCTCCCCCCAGGTGCTCCAGCCCCATCTGGAAGAGCTCGCTCTGTCGACCCGCGCGCGGGGGCTCGTAGCGGACGACCTCGCCGGAGTAGTAGAGACGGATCGGGGGCGGTCGATCCCGGAGGCGTCCCGCCGCGATCTTGGCGAGCAGGCTCGTGAAGTCGGGTCTCAAGGCGAGAATCGACCCGTCGCGCCCGACGAAGGAGTACGTCTTCGAGGAGAGGGCCTCTCCGGCGAAGACGTCGGCGTAGTCGAAGAGCGGGGGGATGATCTCCTCGTAGTCCCAGCCCTCGAAGATCGACAGCACCGTCTCCTCGATCCGGCGGCGACGCCGGGCCTCGTCGCCCACGAAGCACTGCACCCCCGGGGGGATCTGGGCCAGCCGGTGCGCTCCGCTCATCTCAGACCCCCACGTACCGTGCGTACACGGACCGCGCCCGGGCCGCGTCCGCGACACCCCTGACGATCGCCCGGCCATCGGCGAAGACCACCAGCTCCGCCTCCGGCGCCCGGAGCCGCACCAGGTGCTCGTTCTCCATCACCTCTCCGGCGGCGCGGAGCCGCGCCGCGAGGGCGCGCAGGTCCAGTGCCGTCCCCGACCCGGCCCTCAGCTGGACCGCCTCGCGTCCACAGAGCACCGAGGATGCCGGTGGGTCGGCGGTCGCGTAGTCGTAGCGGCGCTGGGCACACGAGGGACACCACGGCTCTCTCTCACTCAGATCCATCACCTGGAACGTCCCCGTCCACACGTCCGCGGTGAAGAGCCCGGGCAGCAGCGCGGCGTCGTTCCCGGTCAGGAGCTTCAGCGCCTCCGCGGCCTGCACCCCGGCCACCACCTGCACGATCGGGGCGACGACGCCCACGGTGTCGCAGGTCTCACCCGATCCCGCCGCCGGCCGCTCCCCGAGCACGCAGCGCAGGCAGGGCGTCTTCCCGGGTCGGATGGCGAGGGCCGTCCCGTGGGCGGCCACACAGGCTCCGTACACCCAGGGCACTGCCCCTCGCAGGCACACGTCGTTGACGATGTAGCGCGTCTCGAAGTTGTCGGTGCCGTCGAGAACGAGATCGGCGTCCCCGACCAGGCCGGCCGCAGTCGCGGCGTCGACGTCGGCCACGATCCCCTGCACCTCGACGTCGGAGTTGACGTTTCGGAGCCGGGCCTCGGCGGCGACGGCCTTGGGCCGGGCCCGAGCGGCGTCCTCCTCGGCGAACAGCGACTGGCGCTGGAGGTTCGACGACTCGACGAGGTCGCGGTCGACCACGGTGAGGCGACCCACCCCCGCCCGGACCATCGCCTCGGCAAGGGCGGACCCGAGGGCCCCGCACCCGATCACCACGACCCGCGCCCCCCGGAGACGCTCCTGGCCCGCGCGGCCGATGGGGGCAAAGAGCTCCTGACGTGAGTAGCGGCTCACCGGGGTTCTCCCGCGAGGGCACCGAGGGCGGCCTCGGTCATCGCCTCGACCGGGGCCGGGACTCCGGTCCAGGCCTCGAACTGTCCGACCGCCTGGGCCACGAGCATCTCCACCCCGTCGATCGTGCGGCAGCCCGCCGACCGGGCGGCGCGCAGGAGCGGGGTCTCGCGAGGCTCGTAGACCATGTCGAAGACCACGGTTCCGGGGCGCAGGGAGGCCTCCGGGATCGGCATCTCTCCGGGCCGGGCCCCGGAGCCCACCGGGGTCGCGTTGATCAGCACGTCCCAGGGCTCGTCTGAAAGGGCGTCGAGAGGGCCGTGGGCACACCCGACGTCGGCGCCCACGGCGGCCGACTGCTGAGGGCGACGGGCGAGGACTCTCACCCGGGCCCCGACCCCGACGAGGGCCAACGCCGCGGCCCGGGCGGCGCCGCCCGCCCCCACGATCGTCACCGAGCGGTCGGTGACGACCAGGTGGTGGCGCAGGGGCCCCAGGACGCCGTCCCCATCCGTGCTCGACCCCACGAGCCGGCCGTCCCGCACCACCACGGTGTTCACCGAGCCCGCCTTTCCCGCCGACGGCTCCACGTGATCCGAGGCGAGATAGGGGAGGATGTCGGACTTCCAGGGCCGGGTCACGCTGAAACCGGAGAGGCCCAGGTCCGGAAGGGCTTCGAGGAAGGCCGGGAGGGACTCCGCCTGGAGCGGGACGTAGACGGCGTCGAGACCCCGCTCGGCGAAGGCTCGGTTGTGGATGGCCGGAGACAGGCTCCGGAGGATGTCGACCCCGAGGATGCCGTAGACCCGGGTCTCCGCTCCGATCGACCGGACCCGGTAGCCGTCGGCCAGGGTCTCGGCGGGAAGCTGGCCCGGAGCCGCTTCTCTTCCTTCGACCGGGGCCGCGTAGGTGAACGGGGCCCCGTGGCGGCCGCCCAGGATCCGCGACGCCACACCCAGCGGGCCCATGGCGAGTGCGACGAGACCACGCCACCGCCCCCCTCCCCCGGCGGAGTGCCCCCGGGCGAAGGCCATCAGACGGCCCAGGTCGGTCACCGACCGGGGCGTCCCCACGATCTTCACCACGTCGGCCCCCAGCCCCGCCATCTCGGCCCGGAGCTCCTCGAGGTCTCCGGGCACCCCGGCGAGGTCGTGAAAGGAGACCACCAGACCGCGCCCGGCCCGGGCGGCGACGACGTCGTCGAAGCCCGCGCGCAGCTCCACGTCCACGAGGTCGATCTCGCTCTCCGCGGCCTCCCGGAGCCGCCGCCGGCGGCCTTCCGGGTCGGAGTCGGGCCAGCGTCCCCCCTCGGACTCCGGCCGGCAGGTGAAGAGGAGGGGCTTCGACCGCGCCCTCAGGAGGGCGGGAAGGTCGAGGTCACCGAGGAAGTCCGCACGGATCTCGAAGAGGTCGGCTCGCGGGGCGAGGGCCGCCATGCGGGCGAGGGTCGCCTCGGTCGTCGCCTCGGTCAGGCTCACGCAGATGGCGGTCATCTCGTCCGTCGCCGTTCCAGAAGCACGAAAGCCTCTCCAGGTTTCCTGAAGAGGCTCAAGTCGGTGTCCGCGTCCCCAGGAAACCCGCTCAAGTGGCGGCGGGCCCCGAGGGGTCCACCGCTACGGGTGCCAGTAGTGAAACACGGCCCGCCAACGGCGCACGGCTCCGCCCCGAGGGGTGCGGAGTCTCGTGCGGGCGCGCAGAGTCATCTCAACCGTACCAGACGGAGGACTCTAGAGGATGCGGGGGGTGGTGTCAAGGACTGGGTGCGCTGGGGTCAGGTCTGTTGAGGCGAATGGGGC